>JAGQGA010000142.1 GCA_020432595.1 Anaerolineales bacterium
CTGGAAATTGGCATGTTGAAGGCGGTGGGGATGAAGCGGCACGAGCTGACGGGGATGCTCATCGTCGAATCCATTACCATGACGCTGGGGGCGGCACTGGCAGGCATCACCGCCGGGGCCAGCATGGGCTATATCGCCTTTTACAGCGACCGCATTTTGTCGCAAACGCCCACCATCTTTACCATAGACACAACGGTCGTGCCGTTTATCGTCATTCTTATCGTCATCGCCAGCATCATTGGCGCGGCCTTTTCGGCGCGGCGCATTGTCAAACACCGCGCCATTGAAATTTTGCGGATGTAGGAAGAATTTCACGCAAAGGCGCAAAGTCGCCAAGATTTTTCTCTGCGACTTTGCGCCTTTGCGCGAGATATGACAGGTTCTTATGCTAACCAGAAAATCATTTACCAAACTGTCCTTTTTCAAAGCCGCCTTACTTTTGGCGGGGTTATTGCTGCTGGGCATCGGCTGCGCCAATCGCGGTGAACAGCCGCCGCTGGAGGAAACGGCCGTTCCTGAAACCCCAACTGCCAGCGAAGAAACGGCCGTTTCCACCCCTCTCCCCGTGCGCGGCACCACTATTTTGGCCGACGGCCGGCTGGTGGCCGTCTACCCTAAGGTGGAGGTAAGCTTTGTCGTAAACGGCCGTTTGCTCTCCCTCAACGTCTCCCCCGGTGACGACGTGGCCGAAGGCGACGTAATTGCCCAGCTAGACGATGCCACCTTGCAGGAAAGCGTCGTCGAAGCCCGGCTGGCCGTCACCCAAGCCGAAACCGACCTCGCCCAAGCCCAGCTTTCGCTCGACAATTTGGTCAACTGGGAGCCAGACGCGGCGGCCGTAGCCCTGGCCGAGGCTAACTTGACGGCGGCACAGGCCGATTTGGAATCCGCCAACACCCAGGATTCGGTGGCGGGCAACTCCATCACCTCGGCCCGCATCCGGCTGGAGCAGGCACAGCGCGGTCTGGCCGATGCCCAAACCGCCTATGACACCGCCTTTGACCCCGGCCGCGAATGGGAACTGCATTACAACGAGCGCACCTGTTTGGTGGGGCAAGGGGGTGCCATTCCCTGCACCGGCGAGACGTTTAGCAAGCTGATGGAGCGTGAGCGTGAGGGAGCCACGCGGGGGTTGCAGGGAGCCAAGGACAATTTGACGGTGGCGCAGGCGGATTACAATCTGGCGGTGGCGCAGGTGAACAACAACCGGGGGCTGTCGGCAGAAGCGGCCGTTGCCAACGCCCAGCAGTCGCTGACGGCAGCCACCACCGGCCCAAAAACGTCGGAGATTGAGGCGGCGCGGCTGACGCTGGATAAGGCGGAACTAGCAGTGGAACAGACAAAGCTCAATTTGGCAAAAGCGGAAAAGGCGGTGGCCGATGCCCAGTTAACGGCACCGATTGCGGGGACGGTGCTGGCGGTAAATGTGGCTCCGGGGGCGTTGATTAACGCGGGGGTGCCGGTGGTGGTGGTGCAAAATACGGCCGTTCTGCAGTTCCAAACCAGCAACCTCAGCGAACGGGATTTGGCGCAGGTCACGCCCGGTCAATCCGTTGCGCTCACACTAAAAACATTCCCTAACGACCCGCTAACGGGCACGGTGGCGCGGATTGTGCCGGAAGCGAGCGGCACGGTGGGGGATGCGGCCACATTTACGGCCGTTATTGACCTCGACCCCACCGACTTGGCCTTGTTGCCTGGGATGACGGGGCGGGTGGAGATTCGCCGTTGATCGAGTAATCAGTAAGCGGTAATCAGTAGTCGGTTATTGGTTACTGGTTACTGGTTACTGTTCGTAAGCGGTGTTGTAAGGTCGCGTGTCCATTCTAGGGGTGGGAAAAAGGCTCTAGCTGTTCCAGAGGCCATCGTTTTTGTGTCATTTGTTGTTGGGCGATAACGGCCGTTTTTGCGACCACACGCCAAAGGATCATTAGCAATGCAAGCGGTTCATGGCAAACGTAGGGGCGTATGGCATACGCCCTTCCCCACTGCCATTTTGGCTGCCACCAGTCGCGGCCAAGCCACCTGTTTACAGCCAAAAACGTGCACCGTTACCCAGCCCATGCGCCTGTTTCGCTCACAGCCACCGAGGAAATCATCATGTGCCAGAAAAGAAGTTTATCCACCCTGTTGTTCGCCTTGCTCATCGCCCTATTCAGCCACACCACCACCTTCGCCAGCCCCTTCCAGCTTTCCGGCCGCATCACCAACCAATCTGGTACCCCCATCGCCGACGCTACCATTGATGTTATTGATCCTAGTACCAACACCGTCGTTGCCACTACTAATAGCAATACTAACGGCAACTACACTTTAACAGTTGATGAAGGCATTTACAATATTCAAGTAATACCTTTACCTAATAGCGGTTTCAATCAGGTGAGCACAACAAATTACAATGTCAATGATAATATCACTTTGGATTTTGTCCTTGTTCACGCTGGTACAATTACATTAAATGGTCAAGTACAGGACACACTAGGCAACGGGGTTCCAAATCAACAAATTACATTAACCAACGGAAGTGTCTTCCTTCTAAAGTATACTGATGCAAATGGCAATTATTCTTTTGAGGTTGCACCTGGCAACTATAATTTAGAGTTACGTACCTGGAATCCTAACAGTAGTTCTGTAAATCTTCCGCTTGAATATCAATTAAACGACTTAAATCAATCCTCATTACTTTCATTATCTGAAGATACAATACTTGATTTAGTCGTTCCAGTTAAAAAGGTTGATGTGTTCGTACAAGACCCAGCAGGGAACCCTGTAGGGAGTGTGTCGATTCGAGCGCAAACGACCAACTACTGGCACGCATCACAATTAACTATTGGCGGCATGACGGGGTTTAGCGGCCACTCTATTGACAGAAGAACAACAGATGCTTCTGGAAATGCTGTACTGTGGTTATTTCCTGGATCAGGTGGCGGAAATGCCTATAGTTTTGCAGCTACCCCGCCATCAAATCAACCCTTCGCACAAACGGCTCTCTCCAATGTTGATATAACTTCTAACACATCTGTCACAATTACTTTAGCAAGTGCCATTAAGTTAAATGGTCAGGTACAGGACACACTAGGCAACGGGGTTCCAAATCAACAAATTACATTAACCAACGGAAGTGTCTTCCTTCTAAAGTATACTGATGCAAATGGCAATTATTCTTTTGAGGTTACACCTGGCAACTATAATTTAGAGTTACGTACCTGGAATCCTAACAGTAGTTCTGTAAATCTTCCGCTTGAATATCGATTGAACGACTTAAATCAATCCTCATTACTTTCATTATCTGAAGATACAATACTTGATTTAGTCGTTCCAGTTAAAAAGGTTGATGTGTTCGTACAAGACCCAGCAGGGAACCCTGTAGGGAATGTGTTGATTCGAGCGCAAACGACCAACTACTGGCACGCATCACAATTAACTATTGGCGGCATGACGGGGTTTAGTGGCCACTCTATTGACAGAAGAACAACAGATGCTTCTGGAAATGCTGTACTGTGGTTATTTCCTGGATCAGGTGGCGGAAATGCCTATAGTTTTGCAGCTACCCCGCCATCAAATCAACCCTTCGCTACATTTAACATTGGAGGAGTCGATATAGTTAACAGTCGCTCTGTCATCATTGTTTTGCAGTTTGTACATGCACCGCCATTTACGGCCGTTTCCACCACCCCAAACCCCAACGGAGAAAGCAAATACGAGGGGTCAGTCACAGTCTCACTATCAGCAACCGCAACGGCCGATTTTTCCATTGATGCCACCTACTACCGCCTGGACGGCAGCGACCCCATCGAATACACCGACCCGTTTGTCATTAGCGGGGAAGGAGTCCACATCCTCGAATATTGGTCGGTTGATAGTGCAGGTGTCTATGAAACGCCAAAAACAAAGCGGATTGAGATTGTCACCCCGGCACCCGTTCCCACCCTGACCAGCCTCTCGCCAGCCAACGCGGTGGCCGTTTCCGATGGCTTTACGCTGCGGCTGCGCGGCACGGGTTTTGTGCCATCGTCGGGGGTGCGCTGGAATGGGGCAGCACGACAAACGACGTTTGTTTCGGAGACGGAATTAACGGCTGTTATTCCCCCCGGCGATCTCACCACCCCAGAAACGGCCGTTGTCACCGTCTTCAACCCCGCCCCCGGCGGCGGCACCTCCAATGGTCTGGACTTGACCATCACCGAACCCACCTACATACCCGATTTGTCCATCCGCGCCGCTGGCATCAGCTTTTCACCTTCTAATCCCAACCAAACGGTCACGCTCAAAGCCGATGTGGTCAATCTTGGCACGGCGGCGGTCAATGACCTGGTGGTTGGTTTTTACGAAGACGACATCCTGCTGGGCGAAACAACGGTTGATCTGGCGGTGGGTGCCACCGCCAACGCCGCCGTCCAAACGGCATTTCCCACTGAAGGCTTCCACCTCATCACCGTCAAAGCCGACCCCGACGATGCCGTTTTTGAAAGCAACGAAGACAACAACAGCGCCAGCCAGCTTTTGCGCGTCGGGCAGCCAAGCAACGCCGAGGCGACCATTGTCGTGCAGGCCAACAACGTCTCCGCCTGTCGCGGCGGTGCTGTTGCCATCAGCGGGCAAGCCGACTATGATTTGGCCGACGTAGCGGGAACGGCCGATCATCCCGTGCAGGGCGACTCTGTCACCACCACGCTGTTTGACCCCGGCACGACCACGCCGCTTGCTGTTTTTGTTGGGGCCAAAACCAATACCAGCGGCGGTTTTAGCCAGACGATTTTGGCACCCAGCAGCAACGGCACCTACCCTGTCACCCTGGCCGTCACCGACCAAACCCTCACCGCCGAAACCGAAATCACGCTGACCGTCAGCGGGGCTTGCACAACCCCGCCTCCTCCGCCACCACCCGACCCAGGCGAACCGCCCAGTGGCCCTCCCGATGGCACGCCCGGCGACCAGGCCGACGTGTATGTTTACGCCGAACACATTCTCTTTAGCGACAACAACCCCGCGCCCAACGACACGGTAACGGTCTTTGCCTACATCCACTATCTGGGTGACAACTCTGTGACGGATGTGGCCGTGACGGTTAACGACATTCGCCCGGTGGCTGGCGCCTTAACCGTCGTGCCAATTGATACGACCTCGGTCAGCTTCCCCAACGGCGATGCCAGCAGCCCCGTCGCCATCGCCATTCCCTGGCCGCAGGTTGCCGCCGGTGCCCACATCATTCAGGTGGTGGTTGAACCCACGTTTAGCCAGTTTACAGGCAACGACAAAGCCACACGGCTGATCTTGGTGGGGGACGCATCCCAGCTTGAGCTTGTTAAAGAGGTGACGCTGGCGGTAGATGCTGACAACAACGGCATTGTCTCCGGGGGCGATACGCTAGCCTACACGATTACCTACCGCAACTACGGCCAAGACAGCCTGGCCGGGGCGGTTTTGCTGGATGATTATGATGAGCTGCTGCTGGAAACGCCAACGCAAATCAGTGATGGGGGAACGGCCGTTAATGGCACCCTTCGCTGGCAATTGGGCACGCTGGCGGCCGATAGCGCTGGCTCCGTCACCTACCGGGTCAAAATCCGGCCAGCCAGTGAACTGCCAAGCGGCCGTTCGCGGCTAACCAACTACGCACTCCTTACCGCCGACGATGTGCCAGCCGTTGGCACCTCCCAAGAGCTAGAACTCACCAGCGCCCAGCCACCGACGGTAACAACGGCTGCCAGCTATGACGTGGCCGAGGGCGGCTCGGTACAACTGTCGGCCACCGGCACCGACCCCAACAATGACCCCCTCAGCTACGCTTGGGATTTAGATAATGATGGCGAGTATGAAACGGCCGGGCAATCTGTGACCTTCTCGGCTGCCGACCTGGACGGGCCAGCTTCGCAAACGGTGGGGGTACAGGTGATGGATGATGGGGGGCTGACGGGGACAGAAACGGCCGTTGTCACCATCAAAAATGTTGCCCCCACCCCGGCGGCTGGCAGCAACCAAGCTGTTTACCCCAACGAAACCGTCTATCTGGCAGGCACCTGGACCGATCCGGCCGGCAGCCTCGACAACCCCTATAGCTGGTCGTGGGATTTGGATGGCGATGGCGTAGCCGACAGCCAGGGAACGGCCGATTTTGCCACCCTAATCAACCAAACCACCCAATTTGCCCAAAACGGTCTTTACACCCTGACCTTTACCGTGGTTGACAAAGATGGCGACAGCAGCAAGGCCACCGTACAAATTGAGGTCATGGCGCAACCCGCCACCTGTGATTTGGCCGCCCCCGGTGTCACCATCATTTCCGGGACGATGGGCAACGACAAGCTCATTGGCACGCCCGGTAACGACATCATTCTGGGCTACGGCGGCGATGACCGCATCGAAGGGCTGGGTGGCAATGATTGCCTCATCGGTGGCCCCGGCAACGACCAGCTTTTTGGCAATGAGGGCAACGACATTCTCTGGGGTGGTGAAGTGGATAACGCAGTTATCTACACTAGCCGAGATAGAGACAAGCTTTATGGCGACGATGGCGACGACAAACTGTACGGCGGTGGCGACCAAGACCGCATTGAGGGAGGTGCCGGAGATGACCTAGCCTATGGTGGCGATGATGCCGACAAGCTTTATGGCAAGGATGGCAACGACGAACTCCACGGTGAAGCCGGTCGCGATACCCTAAAAGGGGACAAAGGCGACGACATTTTGACAGGCGGCAGCGACCAGGACAACCTGCAAGGTAACGATGGCAACGATACCTTGTCTGGCGATGACGGCGACGACAAGCTCTACGGCGGCAAGGGCGATGACACCCTAGATGGTGGGGCAGACCGTGACACGCTGGAGGGAAGCAAGGGGACGGACACCTGTCTTAATGGTGAAAGATTAAAGGGGTGCGAGTTGTAAAGTAACCGGTTACTGATTACCGATTGTCAAAACGGCCGTTTTCCTCATCGTCTTTTGGGTGGGAAAAACGGCCGTTTTATTGTTTCCATCTTCCTCATCAATACTACCACGTGTGCAAAATTATTGTTGATAACACGTCGAGAAACAAGCTGTTTGTTGACAAAAGGCAGACAGAAGATACAATGGTGTTATGAATTACTTCAACTGGAGTGCTGAGAAAAATGAGATTCTAAAGCAAACACGCGGCATTTCATTTGAGGAAATTGTATTTTTAATTGAATCCGGCAATCTGCTGGGTGTTGAAGAAAACCCTGGCTACCCGAACCAGAAGATATATATTGTGAATGTGGAAAATTATGCCGTAATCGTTCCATTCGTTAAAACTGAAAACGAAATTTTTCTTAAGACTGCCTTTCCCAGCCGCAAATATTCAAAAAAATATGGGTTGAGTAAAACCTGATGGGTTGAAGCCGTGGCAAACGGCCGTTATATTGAGGTGTAAAAGCATGGCAAGATTTAATTCGTTGGCTTTCGAGCCGATTGATCCAGAAGAAAAAGCGTTGATGGACTCGATAGAAGATGGCGAGTGGACAATCGTTACGGATGTTGAGCAAGAAAAAGAGAAAGCACTTGGCGCAGCTCGTGCAACCCTGAAAAAAGACCGACGCATCAACCTGCGCCTGACGGAAAAGGATTATTATCACATTCAACTCAAAGCGATTGAGGAGGGCATTCCCTATCAAACCTTGATTGCCAGTCTGGTTCACAAATATTTAAATGGCACGCTTGTTGTACAAGATTAAAAACGGCCGTTTTTTGTACTTCTTGATTGAAGAATTGGCATGGTTCAAGTTTGCTTTACAAACTGTAGAACGATTTTGAAAATCGTTCTCTGGCGATTTGGAAAATCGCCCTACAAGAAGATGTCAAGCTAATTTTGCTGGCTTCTGAACCATGCCTGTTTTTTCTGCAAGAGGAAGCCTGGCTGAATGTGCCGCCGCACCAATTGGGCAAGTCATTGACCAGAGTTAAGGAAGAACATGCACTTGGATTTAGGGAGTTGGGGGTATGATCAGTGATTCATCAGCAATTGTGGCTATGGCCGCGATAATATGCGCGGCGACGATGGCAACGACAGCATGTATGGCGAAGCGGGAGATGACCGGCTGTATGGTCACCAAGGGGACGACACCCTCGACAGCGGCGACAACAACGACCAGCTTGACGGCAGTGCTGGAACGCTGGTGAGAAGTTGAAGAGCTGCGAAGCGTAAGGAGGCGTAAAAAACGGGTTTCTATTGGAAACCCGTTTTTTTTGCTTATTCAAACACCAGTTCACCCAACTCATCCACGCAACGGCCGTTTGGCTCCACCCCTGGCTCCTGCCAAAACACTTCCATCAGATCAATGGCACATTGATTGGTCGAAAGCAGCGAATGGCCGGAGCCAGGTAGCTCAAACAAGTAGCCATTCGCCAGCGTCTCCACCGTCAGCCGTGCCCAGGCGGGCGGCGTGGCCGGGTCATACTCCCCCACCAGCACCAGCGTTAGAATGTTGCTAACAACCGCTTCATTTTCCACCGCCGCCGCTTCCCCCGCTTCCCAAAAGCTGCACGTCTCATAAAGCTGGAAGACAGCCAGCGACAGCCCCGCTTGCAGCGGTTCGGGGATATTGGCCGCAATTTCCGCCTCAGCTTCCGCTTCGGTGGCAAACGCATACTCATCACGGCAAATCACCGAGTTATACATCCCCTCGCTGCTGTTGCCCTCATCGTCGGCCTGCCGCCGCGAAGCCCCATACCCCAACAATTCCTGCGTCAGCTCTTCAAACATCTCATACTCCCCGTTATACACCTGCTCGATTAGCAGCGGAATGAGATAGCCATACTCTTCGCTAGAAAACATCATCTTTTCAATGACGGCCAAAATGTCGTCACCTATCAGGTCGCCCAGCGGCTCCTCATTAAGCTGAATAACCGCCTCAATCAGCTTGTCCTCCAGATCGGGGTAGCGGCCGGCGCAGTCGGGGTCGGCGGCACAGTCGGCCAGCACCGCCTGAATGCCATCCCAAATGGCAACGGCTTCTTCCTGTGGCGTGCGGGCGTTGGGCGGGAAGGGAGAATCCAGCACAACGGCACGAACCCCAGCAGGGTGGTCACGCATGACCACCAGTGCCAGCCGCGTGCCGTAGGAAACGCCAAGCAGGTTGTATTCATCAATGCCCAATGCCTGCATCAGGTCGGCCACATCAGCGGCATTTTCGGCGGTGTTGTAGGCGGTTAGGTCAATGCCTTCGTCCAGCAGCCGTTCATGACACTGCTGCTCGCCGTTTTCGCTGTCTTCGTCAAATTCGGGGCAGTCCAAAAACGGCTGTGAATAGCCGGTGCCGCGCTGGTCAATAAAAATTACGTCCCGCGTCTCGGTGAAGGGGTATTCTGTCCAGCTATCGGCAGCGGTGGCAAGGTCGGCCAGGGCACTGTCGCCGGGGCCGCCGGTGAGAAAGACGACGGGGTCAGGCAGCGGGTCGTCGCTGGCGGCGCGGAGAATGCCAATAGCCAACTCAATGGTGGGGCTGTCGGCCAAAGTACGGTTTTCGGGAACGGTAAGGGTACCACAATCTACCTGGCGGTCGATGTCGGCCGCAAAGGGGCAGTCGGTGGGTGTATAATCTGCGGTGATGGTGGCGGGAAAAACGGCCGTTTCTCCCCCACGCGCCTCCCCATTGCCAAAGCCAACCACAGCACTACCCGCCTGCTCCACTGATTCGTCAAGCGGTTCATCACAGGCTACCAACCATAGCAGCATCAACAAAAGTAAAAGCCAGCATTGTTTCATCGTTTGCTCCTTGTCTCATAAGTTGCCCACCACCCATTCCATCCAGGCAGGCGCATCCATTTTACAATCGTTGTCACCATATTTTGGTCACTTTCCGTTTATATCCCGACTGTATCGTAAGTTACAATGAAATTGAGCAACAGTATACTACAGGCGTTAACCTTCCAGAGTGAACCATCAAGAATATGGGCAGTCGTGCAACGTACCCAAGAGGGACATTGCACTTTTACAGCGGATGATAAACGGCCGGTAGGTTCAGAGAGCATCGTGTAGAAGAGGGTCGGGTAATTTGAAGCACAATAACTCCTGAATAGACCAAACAT
>JAGQGA010000143.1 GCA_020432595.1 Anaerolineales bacterium
AGGCAGTAGATGAAGCACAAATTAAGCGTATGCACCTTCTAGTGGACAATCTTGTCATTGTTGAATTGAAAGCTGTAGACAGGCTGCTGCCAATTCATGAGGCCCAACTGCTAACCTATCTCAAATTAACCCAGTGTAAACTTGGTTTATTGCTCAATTTCAACGTGATCCTCCTGAAAAATGGCATTCAAAGGGTTGCCAACAACCTCTAATCTCTTTTCTTTCTCTGCGCCCTTTGCGCCCTCTGCGGTTCAAAAAATCTATGGGGTACTTTCTTAGTGCGATTTGCAGGAAACAATTTCGACTTGTTGCTCGGCAGCATAAACCACATAAATCAAACGATGCTCATGGGAAACACGGCGCGACCAAACTTCGCGGTCAATATGCTTCAACCGTTCTGGTTTGCCAATGCCTTCACGGGGGTTGTTGGCAATTTCACGAACCAAGTCAAAACATTTAACATAGAGGGCGCGATCATGACGGCGAAACCAGGCCAAATCAGCTTCGGCTTTGGGCAAAATCAAAATCTTCCAACTCATGACAAATCAGCAAAAACTGCTTCTATTGATTTCCCGCTGACTTGTCCAGCATCATGGGCAGCAAATGAGTCAATCAAGGCTTTAAGTGCTGCTTTATCTTTTAAAAGCCGTTCGGTTTCTTTATAGGCTTCCCATTCATCCATTGAGATGAGGACGATGTTGCCTTGATGATGAGTCAAAATTACCTGATCGTGATTATCTACAATCGTTTTCCGCAATTCAAACAGACGCTTGCGGCCTTCAGAAATGGAGAGTGCTTCCATTGTTCAAGACTCCTTTTTACTGGATGTACAACATTATGTACAATTTTGTTGATTTTAGCAACTGAGAAGATTAGGAGACTAAAAGATTGAGATATTAATCTTTTAGTCTCCTAATCCCCTCCCCCACAAAACGATGAACCTGGAACATCTGATACGCAAAGAAATTGTAGCGATGGAGCCGTATACGCCGATTGTGCCGTTTGCGGTGCTGTCGCGGCGGTTGGGTCGCCGGCCGGACGAGATTGTGAAGCTGGATGCCAATGAAAACCCGTATGGGTCGTCGCCCAAGGCGTTGGCGGCACTGCAAAGCGGTGAATTTTTCCACATTTACCCTGACCCGGAGGCGACGCAACTGCGGGAAGCACTGGCTGATTACACGAAGACCCCCGTGGAGCATTTGCTGTGCGGCGCGGGGGCGGATGAACTGATTGATTTGGTGCTGCGGGTGGTGCTGGAACCGGGAGATGAAGTGATTGATTGTCCGCCGTCATTTGGCATGTATCCGTTTTCCACGGCCGTTAACAGTGGCCACTACCTCCCCGTCCCCCGCCGCGCCGATTTTAGTGTGGATGTGGAAGGGGTAGAAACGGCCGTTTCCACCCACCCCCACGCCAAAATCCTCTTCCTCTGCTCCCCCAACAACCCCGACGGCAGCGTGATTGCCGAAGCCGACCTGCGCCGCCTGCTGGCTTTGCCCGTGCTGGTGGTGCTGGACGAAGCCTACGTGGATTTTGCTGAGGTCAGCGGCGTGCCCAGCCGCATGGCCTGGGTGCAGGAATATGACAATCTGGTGGTACTGCGGACGTTTAGCAAGCTGGCTGGGCTGGCCGGGCTGCGCGTGGGATATGGCGCATTTCCCCAATGGCTGCTGCCCCACCTGTGGAAAATTAAGCAGCCGTACAACATTAACGTGGCGGCAGAGCTGGCAGCGGTGGCGGCGTTGGAAGACAAAGAATGGTTACGCGAAAAAGTTGGGTTGTTGGTGGCGGAACGGGAGCGAATGATTGCCGAATTGGGCAACATATCGTACTTGCAGCCCTACCCGAGTCGCTCAAACTTTGTGCTGTGTCGCGTTAACGGCCGTTCCGCCCACCAACTTAAGCTCGACCTGGAACAAGAAGGCATTCTTGTCCGCTACTTTAACAAACCCGGCCTCGACAACTGCATCCGCATCAGTGCCGGAACGCCGGAACAGACAGAGGAATTGTTAAATACCTTAAGACGTTTTATGTAGGGGCGTATTGCATACGCCCTCTTTTTTAATACATCAGGGCGTATGCAATACGCCCCTACAGTAATTCAAATGAGAACAGCAACAATTAAACGACAAACCAAAGAAACCAACATCACGCTGATGCTGAATCTTGACGGCAGCGGGGCGTGCGAGATTGGTACGGGGGTGGGGTTTTTAGACCACATGCTGACGGCATTGGCGGTGCATGGGCTGTTTGACCTGACGGTGCAGGCGGCGGGGGATTTGCACATTGATGCCCACCACACCATCGAGGACGTAGGGATTGTACTGGGGCAGGCGTTGGGGCAGGCGATTGGCGACAAGCGGGGGATTTTCCGCATGGGTCATGCCTATGTGCCGATGGATGAGGCGCTGGGGTTTGTGGCGGTGGATTTTAGCGGCCGGCCGTACTGCGTCTTTAACGCCAGTTGGTCAACCCCCGCCATCGGCCAATATCCCACGGGCTTGGTGCAGCACTTTTTTGAGTCGGTAGCTGTCCACGCCGGGCTGACGCTGCACGCCAAGGTGGAGGGACGCAACGACCACCACAAGGCGGAGGCGTTGTTCAAAGCGTTGGGGCGGGCGTTAAGAACGGCCGTTTCCCTTGACCCACGTCGGGAGGGCATACCATCTACGAAGGGAACTTTGTAAAGGGAGATTGGAGATTGGAGATTCACTTCAATCTCCAATCTCCAATCTCCAACAACTATGACCAAAATCACCATGATAGACTACGGCGCGAGCAATATTCGCTCGGCGCAAAAGGCGTTTGAATTTATTGGCGCAGAGGTGGAACTAACGGATGACCCAGCGGTAGTGGCGCGAGGGCGCAAGCTGGTGCTGCCGGGAGTAGGCGCATTTGGCTCCGGCATTGGCGCACTGCGGGCACGGGGGCTGGAGGAGCCAATTCAGGCAGCGGTGGCGCGGGGGGTGCCACTGCTAGGCATCTGCGTGGGAATGCAGTTTTTGTTTGACAGCAGCGACGAAATGGGCAGCCACACCGGGATGGGGCTGATTCCCGGCCACGTCACCCGCTTTGTGGGCAAGGAGCTGAAAGTCCCCCATATGGGGTGGAACGAACTGGAATTCACCCATGACCACCCCCTGCTCAACGGCATCAACCAGCGCGACCACGCTTATTTTGTCCATTCCTACTACTGCGCCCCCAACGACCCGGCGCATACGGTGGCAACGGCCGATTATGAACGGCCGTTTACCGCCATTGTCCACCGCGAAAATGTCTACGGGCTGCAGTTTCACCCGGAAAAAAGCCAGCGCGTAGGGCTGCAAATTTTACGCAACTATTTGGCAATTGGTTAAGGGCAGGTAACGATACCAATGTCATACCCGCGTAGGCGGGTATCCATCTTGAGCAGCAGCCTAGATTCCCGCTTTCGCGGGAATGACAGGTCTTGTCTGTTGAGAATGCTTGACGCGGCTACCAAAAATCCGCTGATATAGCTCACACCGCTCCAGCAGTTCCTGGTGGCCGCCCTGGTCAATCAGCTTTCCCTGGCGCAGTACCAAAATTTTGTCGGCGCGACGGATTTGTGAGAGGCGATGGGTAATCATTAGGGTGGTACGGCCGGCAGACACTCGGTTGATCGCCGTCTGAATTTTGTCTTCGGTGGCGCTGTCAATGGCGCTGGTGGCATCATCAAGGATGAGGATGCTGGGGTTGGTCAACAGGGCGCGGGCAATAGCCAGCCGCTGCCGCTGCCCACCTGAGAGCGTCGTGCCGCGCTCGCCGACAATGGTGTCATACCCATCCTTAAACTGGGTGATAAAGTCATGGGCTTGCGCCTCTTGCGCCGCCTGCACAATCAGGTCACGTTCAACGTCCTTGCCTACACCAAAGGCAATGTTGTCGGCCACGGAGCGCGAAAACAGCACAATATCCTGCTCGATGGCGCTAATTTGGGAGCGGAGCGCGTCAAGCTGCCATGCTCGAACGTCTATGCCGTCAATAAAAATACGGCCGTTTTCCCCTTCCCCGCTCAAGTCATACGTTCGGTTCACCAGCTTGGTCAGCGTGCTTTTGCCGCTGCCCGTCTGCCCCACAATCGCCACCGTTTCACCGGGGCTGGCTGTAAAAGAAATCGCTTGCAAGATGGGGGTGCCGCCATAGCCAAAGGTGACATTCTCAAAGCGAATTTCGCCGCGCATGGGCTGGTTGTAGCCCGCGGCATTTTCACCAATCTCCGTCTCCTGCTGCATCAGCTCCAAAATCCGCTCGGCACTGGCTAGGCCAAGCTGCACCAGCGAGAAGGTAAAGATGGAGATAAAACTGGGGAAGCGCAGCAAAAACATCAGCCCCATGTAGGCCACGAGATCGCCAGTGCCAATTTGCCCCTGGGCGAAAAGGAGCAGCCCGTGCAGCAGAGCCAGGGCCAGGGCAAAGCCAAGCAGCAGCGGCGGCAAATAGCGAGCCTGGACTTCGCCGTTTTTGATAAACTGGTCGCGGTATTGCCCGGCATTGTAGGCGAATTTCTTCACCTCCTGCCACTCTTGCGCTGCCGTTTTCACCACCTCAATCCCGGTTACCGCCTCGGCCAGTCCGGCATTCATATCGCCAAACGCCTCACGCATGGCGTGGGAAACGGGGTTTAGCTGCCCCATATAGCGGCGCAGGGCAAAGTAGTAGGCGACCACAAACAGCAGGGGTGACAGCAACAGCACGGGTTTGAGAAAGCCAATAAACAGGATGGGCATGACCAGACCAAACATAGAATCAATCAGAAGGGCGGCACCGGGCATCATCATGTTGTTGAGTTCACGCACGTCGTTGTTGGCACGCGCCATAATGTCGCCCACGCGCTGCTGGTTATGAAAGGTCTGGCTTTTGCCCAGCAGATTTAGGTAAAGTTCGTCGCGGGCATCCCGCTCCAGCCGTTTGGCAATCACTTCCATGGAAAATTGCCCCCCGGCATCACCAATGGCGCGAAGCATGACCCCAGCCAGGATGGTGAAGGCGATGGTGAGCAAACGGCCGTTTGCCCCCACCTCCCCACCCAGCACCACATTAAACGCCTCCCCCGTCAGCCGGGGAATGGCCGCATTCAGCCCATTTGAGAGCATGAGGCCACACACAAAGCTAAGCAAAAAAGGCTTGTAGTGCCAAATATGCGAAAAAATCCAGCGCACGGGGCTGGATTGGTCATAATGATATGCGCTTTCCAGATGAAACTCTTGTTTACGCAAAAGATTGCCTCATAAACGTGGCTCTTTGGGAATTCAGGGGGTTGACTTACTTTTCACGTGGTGCGTGGTACGTGGTGCGTAGCCAATTGAGCTTTTGACGCACCACGCACCACGCACCAAATTTGTCAACCCCACGAGATCCGAAAGAACCATAAACGTTTGGTTAAATAGCATTAGTTTACGCCTGTAAACCTGACAAGGACTGTCAAATTTATCAAGCAAGCATATCACAGAACATTCGTTCGGCAATCAGACGCAACAAACCGGGGCTTTGGCCTTAGGCCAAAATCTCGGCTGCTGAAAAGAGGTTTAGCGAGGTGAAGAAGAAAGGGGTGTGTTGGCCTGGCGCTCAATGAGGCTACAGGCAACTTCGAGAATGGCAGCGGGGGAAATAATCATGGCTTCAAACCGGCCATCATACAGAATCGTCGGTTCGTCCTTCAAAATGGCTCGCCGCAGTTGGGTTAGCTGTGTTTGAAATTGTTCACGAGCCAGTGCCTGAGTGTCAACAATCATCCGGCAACCTCCAAATAAGCCATTTGCCCCTGGTGTCCCAATGCGACCGGAGAGGCAAGCGCCTGGGCAGCAACGGGGTTGAGGGTGAGCATGGTAATGAGGGCATACCCCTGGGCTAAAACGGCCGTTGGCTCGTCACAGGTCATGCTGGTGGCGTTGATAAAGGGCGGCACCACTTCATCGTGCTCCATTTCCTGGCGCGAGGCGAGCCGCTCATAGTAAACACGTAAATCCTGCTGGGCGTTGCGGATGCCGCGCACGCGGCCGGAAGGAACCTGGAGATTGTAAAAACGGCGTTTGGGAAAGCCTTCGCTGATGAACCGCTGGACGATGTGGCAGGTGAGATCAACGGCCGTTTGCCACGCTACCTCCCCCAACCCCACCGGCAGAGAAACGGCCGCACCGGGGATACCCAGCATCAGGGCTTCAGTAACGGCCGTTACCCCCGCCGAATAAGCCAAATGGTGGTGCGCTGTCGGCATCACATTCACACCCGACACCACCAAATCCACATCCTGCGACAAAAACCCCATCAGGGCATACGAAACGCAGTCTGAAGGGGTCGCCCGACAGACAATGACCGAACCGCCATCGTCGGGCAGGCTGGACAATCGCACCCGCATTGCCTCCTGAGACAAGGTGCTATCGGCCATAGACCAATCGTTCTCTGGTACAAGCACCGTCACCTTGCCAAACAAGCGGAGCGCCCTGGCAAGCGGGGTCAAACCGGCAGCGGTATAGCCATTGTCATTGGTCAATAAGATGTGCATGGTACTACTCCTGTCGCGCCCGCCCCGCAGAAACACAAATACCAATAACAAGAAGGGCACTGACAATTGAAAGAACAGAAAAAACAAACATATTAGCTCCTGTACCCGATGTCTTTCTGACACCAAGTTTTGATAGATGACACAATTTGGTGGAGGAACGGCCGTTTAGTTAGTCAGCCGTTCCCCCACCACACTTGATTAACGCTTTGCCACTACCGGCAAATATTGTTGATAGGTCGCCTCAATCTCATAAACGGCAACCGTACCGCTAATTTCATGCGCCAGCAACAGCAGCGGACGACCCGTTGGGCTATCCTCGGCCGCCACAAACGCTACCCCTTCCGGGCTAATGTCGCCATCAGCCGGGGTGTAGCCCACAAAGTTTGGCGCATAGGGGTGGGTTACGTCATAAATCATGACCCCACCCACCCGTTCCAGGCCGATAAAGGCGTAGATACGGCCGTTTATTTGCCCCACCGCCACACCTTCCGGCTCAGCACCTTTGTCATCGCTGCGGCTGTCAAAGCTGCTGGCACCCCCGTTGGAGTTAAACCGAGTTGGAATCAGGTCGGCTGTGATGCGGGCAATGTCGTCACCGCTGTCAAACACCAGATTGCCATACGCATCCCAGATGGAGAAAGAGCGTGCGCCATAGCTGTAAAGCTGGTCAACATCCCCGTCGCCGTCCAGGTCGCCAAACTGGTTGCTGGTTTTAAGCCGCCCCAGGTTGCTGTTTTCTTGCAAGATGGCGGCATCGGGGAAGCGGGTTTCATCCAGCACCACGCCACCGATACGCTCCTCTTCGGAGAAGCCGCTGTAATCACGGCTGTCCCCTTCGTTGGCCGTCACATAGTAGTGGTTGCCGTCAGAAGTGGCATAAGAGGCCACGGCATCGGGCATATAGCTGCCAAACACAGGCCAGTTTTGGATGTTGATACGACCAATTGCCTCACCCTCTACCTCAGGGCCATCCACATCGCTGGCATCCAGCCCGTTGCCTGCGCCAAAGCTGATGATGCCGAGGGTGGTGGTGGTAGGGTTAGGGTTAAGGGCCACCGTACCATCGCCGGGGATGGGCTCGTCGAGCAGGCCAAAGTCGTTGTCGTTGATGACGGCCAAGCTACCGTTTGGCAGCAGCGTTAACCCCTCCGGCTTGTCACCCGCCAGATACCCCAGCGAGGGCAGATTAACGACCTTGCGCTTGTGAACCGGCTGAATACCCAGAAACGCCAACTCATCCGGCAAATGCTGCTCCAGCGTCATGCCGGGCAGCAGTGCCGGGGCAGAACCACTGAGCAAGTTGGTCGCTCCCAGCAAATCCACTTCAAAGACAAACTTTTTACCCGTTGCCCCCACCGCCGAGTCGCGTTCGACGACAAAGAACTTGCCGCCACCGGCGTACACTGCGTCACCAATTTTGTCCACCTTGTCCGAACGATAGTCAGACCCTTCCAGCAGGTAAACATATTCAGCCACGGGCGTGCCGTCGGCGGGGTCAATCCCCAGAACCCGAATCACGTCTGAGTTATCGGATGCAGCCCGGTTGGGGTTGGCTAATGGGGTTTGGATAAAGGCATAGAGGATGCCGCTATCGGTGTCGAGCGCCATCGCCTCAAAACCGCGATTGCTGCGGCGGGTGGCGTATTCGGCGGGCAGGGTTTCGCTGCCATAGGTGCCAACGGGTTGTGGTGGGTCGGCTAAAGCGGCCGTTCCCTGCGGCACATAGCGGGCAATGAGAATGCCATCGGGGCCGAAGTGGTAGATCGCCGGCCGATATTCATCCACCATCCAAAAATCGCCATTCGGTGCCACAATAATTCCTTCCATATCGGCACCCAGCTCATCATAAGGTAGGGCGTTGCCCAACAGATCAACGGGTTCCTCATCCACGCCGGGGATGTTGGGCAAACCGGTGATGGGGGTGGTGCCATCGGGGCGTGTCAGGAAAATTTCGTCTAAAATGCGAATTTCACCGCTGGCAGGGTTGAGGGCAAAGCGAATGACGCGGGCTTGGTAGTCGGGGAGGGCAAACGGCCGTTCGTCCTGTCCATCGTTGTCCACATCCGTTGGTGCGCCATTTGGCCCCCGATCTGGAATGGTGGCAAAGTGGTATTCACCCGTGGCGGTAGCCATCCCCTCAAACCACAGCCCCGACAGCCCACCCAGCTTAATCGTCTGCCCGCCCTCGGTTAAACCCAGGTCTGGCAAATTGGTAAACGGGTAATTGTGAATAGAAGCGGGGCCTTGGCTATGGTCTTTGTAGCCCAGCGGCAAAATGTCGCGCACGGTGGCGGTGGCAATATCCACCACACCAAAGGCGTTGGCCTCTTGCAGCGTTACAAACGCCGTCGCCCCATCGGGAGAAACAGAGATGTACTCTGGTTCCACGTCTTGCGCCACGGTACTGGTCATGGTGACGGTGGGAAAAATGCGAACGCCCTTTGCCTGTAGCTCAGCGGAACGGCCGTTCCAGGCGGTAAAATCTGCTGTGGCGACAGTGGCATTCGCCACCCCGTTGCTCAGGTCAATAATGCTCACCGACCCTTCGGGGTCAACGGTGTAGTCATCATTTGGCTCACCTTCGTTTGCCACCAGCACCTTTTGGCCGTCGGGCGTAAAGGTAATCATGTCCGGTAAGGCACCCACCGGTACAGCCTGCAAAAACACGCCATCGGCATCAAAAAAGACTGCCTGCCCCGGTGCCTGCTTATCCAAAGCCTGCACCGCCGCCACCAGCAAGCCATCATGTGCAGCGACGCTGTTCACACCGCCGCCATAGGTGGGCGAAATGGGGATTTGGGTCACCAGAGTGGGGGAAAGGGGGTTGCTCACATCAAGCAGATCAATTTTGACCTCACCAGCATTAACGACATACAAACGCTGGCTGCCGGGGTCATGGGCAACAATTTCGGCACCTCCTTCCCCAATACCACTGTCATACCGCCCCAACAGGTTTAGCACCACGCGGTTGGTGGCGGTGGGGGTGATGATGGTTGTGTGCGTGGGGGCGAGTAAGGGGAAAACGGCCGTTTCTCCATTTGCCAATGCCATCATCGGGCTAAGGATCACAGCCAAAACAGTTGTAATAACGATAGGCGTAGCCAAGATCAGTGCGCCACGCCAAAACAGATTTTTTCTCAAAATGCAATATCCTCCAATTCTTCATTTTCCTGGAGGATAAGGCACTCTGTTTAAGCACTGGTCAACAGGATGTTAACGGTTGTGATCCAGCAAGTTAACAAATTGTGAAACAATCAAAGTATGTTGAAAACGGCAGGCCAGCTTTCTGCTGGGGCCAAGCTGATCAAGGTATGGCACTAGGATATTAGTCCTTCATAAGCCACCTTGTGAATATTCTTCGGTATAGTCAGCTAAGAGGTAGAAGTACAAGGAAGCGTGAAAATAAGAAAATTTGACACAATGGATTCAAAAAGCGAACCTAAACGGTCAACTACTACCAAAACAGGTTTGCTCAATGAATCCACAACAACTATTT
>JAGQGA010000144.1 GCA_020432595.1 Anaerolineales bacterium
CCTCCAGTGCCAAAATCGCCAGCGCCAACCGCCCCCGCTCCCCGCCGCTCAACGTTGCCACCTGGTTATACACTTCATCACCGCGAAACAAAAACCGCGCCAAATAGCTCCGCGCCTCGCTGATGAGCATCGGATGGTGGTGCAAGAATTCATCTAGCACGCTGTTGTTCAGGTTCAGTGCTTCGTGCGCTTGGGCAAAATAGGCCAGCTTCAGGCTGGCACCGAGCCAAATCTCCCCTTGCAGCGGCGGCATTTGCTCCAAGATAGTGCGTAAAAAGGTGGATTTGCCCGTGCCGTTTGGCCCAATCAGTGCCGCCGTTTGCAGCCGATTGAGCTGAATGTCGTCCGACACAAACAGGGGCGGATGCCCAGCATAACCAACCTGTAGATTTTGCGCCCGCAGGACGATGTTGCCGCTGCGGTGGCTGGGGTGCAGCCGCATGGAAAGGGTGTGGGGGCGGGTGGGCTGGGGCAGGGCATCAAGCTGCTCCTGCAATTCGCCCACAGTACCAGCAGGGCGGCGCAAATCCAGCTCGCTGGCGGCACGCGCCCACCCTTGCCCCTGCATTTTGCCCAGCGCATCCAGCCCCCCCACGCGAATCGCTTCCACTTCCCGCGCCAAGCGGCTCAGTTTGCCCTGCGCCATTTGCGTGCGCTGCCCGGCAATGTTGCGCCGAATAAAATCCATCTCTTTGGCAGCGTACTCCTTGAAATCGGCAAACGCCTGCAGCCGCTGCTGCCAGCGGTCTTCGCGCTGCTGCACATAGGCGGTGTAATTGCCGCGATAGCTTTCGATGCCGACGGCACTCATTTCCCAAATGTTGTTGACCACGCGGTCGAGGAAGTAGCGGTCGTGGCTGACGATGAGGATCGCCCCTTCCCATAGTTTGAGTGTCCCTTCGAGCCATTCGATGGCTTCGACATCGAGGTGGTTGGTGGGTTCGTCGAGGATGAGCAGATCGGGTTTGTCCAGCAGGAGCTTGGCGAGCAGGACGCGGGTTTTTTGTCCGCCGCTAAGGTGGGGCAAGGGCATGGCCCATTTGTCGTCGCTGAATCCCAACCCGGTTAGCACCTGCTTGATGCGTCGTTCGTAATCATAGCCGCCAGCTTGTTCAAACTGGGCTTGCTGTTTGCTGTATTGTTCGAGGAGTTCGGGGGAGGAACGGCCGTTACTCATCGCCAGCTCCATCTCCCGCAACTGCTTTTCTGCCCGGCGCAGTTCGGCAAAGACGGTCAGCATTTCGTCATAGACGGTGTGGTCATTGCCTTCAAACGCCAGCGATGCGTCTTGGGGCAGGTAGCCGAGGCGGGTGCCGCGTGCCAAATGGAGGCTGCCGCTGCTGGGGGTGGTGCGGCCGGCGACAATGAGCAGCAGCGTGGTTTTGCCCACGCCGTTTGGCCCCACCAGCCCTACTTTGCCATCGTGGGGAATGCTGGCAGAAGCCCCTTGAAACAGGTCAAAGGCTCCGAATGATTGTCCGACGTTGTTGATGGTTAAAACGGCCATGGGGTTAATTATACCGTAGGCCGTTTTTTGGACACGGAAGACGCGGATGAACACGGATAGAAATCTGTGTTCATCCGTGTCTTTCCGTGTACAGTAAATTTTTTGGGAGAAACGCTGGGTATAACCAGCTAAGCGCACACAAAGAAAATTGGCTTTTTAGCCACTCCCGTGCTAAGGTAACAAGCAGCATCTTGTTGTGATACAGTCTATTTTGATGAGCAAAACGGCCGTTTTTCGACCATAAGGAGTATCCATGTTTTCAGTACTTAACCACAGCGTGATTCGTCAGCTTGATAAATTGGTTCTCTACACCATGAACCAGCGCGTGCCAGAGTCGCTGCAAACAACCTATCAAGATACGCCTGCTTTTGAAACGGTGCTGGCACAAACGGCCGTTGATCTCAGCCAGACCCCCGACTACGCCCTCTCCGCCCCCGGTGAACACACCATCCAGTTGAACACCATGCTCGGCCCGATCACCTGCCATGTGCGCGTCCGGCCGGCGCGTGACCCCCACGCCCCCTTGCTCATTTACCACCACGGCTTTAGCGAAATGCCCTATTACGGTTCCTGGCAGCGTCTTTTTCCCAAAAATCACCCCTACCCCGTCCATTCCGTCTGTATTCAGGCACCTTACCATGACCATTGGCGTGCCCCTTTTGAGCAAAGCATGGCTTCCGTGCTACACATTTACCAAACATTCGCTGGCTCGCTGCGGTTAATGGAACTCATGCAAAACCATTTCGAGGCCAATGGCGCACCCTACACCATGTTGGCCGGTGTCAGTTGGGGGGGTATCACCAGCCTGCTCTATGAAGGGCTTTTCCAGCGCACCGCCGCTGTTATTCCTATGCTCTCCTCCCCTGATCTTGCCCAGGTGTTGCTCGACATAGCGGAAATGTTTGGCCGCCCGATTGACATCTCACGCCGCGAGTTAAAGCAACTGCTTGATTTTTCTCCATATTTTGACCGGTTTGACAATGACAAGGTGTACCCATTGCTAGGCGAAAGAGACCTTTTCTTTCGCTATGAGAACCATCAGCATCATTTTGCCAACTGTCAGCTCAACACCATTTCGCAAGGTCACATCTCCGGCTTTTTTCATATTGCTCCCTTACGTCAACACCTCACCCAAACCTTGCAACACCTCATTCCATCTAACAAGCAGGTGGAAGATGCTCGTTTCCCCGTTATCTCACAGCCGGTTGCTTGATCCTTTTAAAAATTGCTCGTTTCTCAACAGCGTCTAAAAACCTGTTTAGCCTGTAATACTTCTTTTAACTTTTCTTCTCTATACTGCTTGTAGTACCAAGGTACTAACATCTGTAATGGGAAGTAGTCATCAAACAATTTTGCCACCGCACTGAAGCCTTGGAGCTGCTTCAACTTACCTAATCACTGCTAGACCAACCAAAACTCTTGATTGCTGCCGCAGCGTGACACAATAAGCACGCTCTCTTTGGTTTGCCTGTCGCCAGATCAAGATGTTGGTGAAGAAGATGGATTTTTATGTTAAACGGGCAAATAAATACCAACTACCCCCTAACACCACTCCAGCAAGGTATGCTGCTGCATACGCTGTCAAAGCCCAACAGCGGCGTTGATATTCAACAATTTCTCGTCACCATCAAAGATGCAATCCATGTGCATGCTTTTGCCGAAGCGTGGCAATGGGTCATTCAGCATCATCCTATTTTACGTACCGCATTTGTTTGGGAAAAACGAGCCGAACCACAGCAAACGGTGGCTGTGGCGGCTCCCTTTCAGCTACAGCAGCAGGATTGGCGGCACGTTGAGCCGCCGCAGTGGGAAGAAAAGCTGGAAGCTTTTCGCCAGGAAGACCAGCGGCACGGCTTTGACATGACCCAGCCCCCGCTGCTGCGCGTGACGCTGATTCAGCTTGCGCCTGACCATTTCAAATGTCTTTGGTCAGTCCACCATATTTTGGTAGACGGCCGTTCCATGACCATCATCCTGCGCGACCTCTTCACTGCCTATGAAGCACTTCTGGCCGGAACAACCCCCGACTTGCCTGAGCCAGCCCCCTTTGCCAACTACGTCCACTGGCTGCGCCAACGCAACCTGGCGGCTAATGAAGCGTATTGGCGGCAAACCTTGGCGGGTTTCGAGACAGTAACGGCCGTTAATTTCGGCACCCCCGAACCCAGCCAGCAAGCCACCACCCCCGAAGACCTCTGGCTCAGTCGCCAGCAAACCGAGCAATTAACGGCTTTTGCCCAGGAACAAGGCGTAACCCTCAACACCCTGCTGCAAACAGCGTGGAGCCTGCTGCTCTGCCACTATACGCGCAGCAAAGACGTGGTTTTTGGCAATACCCGCTCCGGCCGTTACGGTGCCGTAGATGGCTCCCGCGACATGGTGGGGCTGCTCATCAACACCGTGCCGATGCGGGTGCAGGTGGACGAAGCGACGACGTTGGGGGAGATGTTAACGGCCGTTCGCGCCCAACACCTCACCCTCCGCGACCACGAATTCACCCCCCTCAACCACATCCAGCGCTGGAGCAGCGTCGCCTCCGGCACCTCCCTGTTCGAGAGCCTGCTCGTCTTTGAAAACTACCGTTTCCACGATGCCCTGCAAGCCGAAGGCGGCAACTGGCACACCCGCGCCGTCGCCGACTACAGCTTCAACAACTACCCCATCACCATCCAGGGATACGCTGGCGACAAGCTCCTGTTGCGCGTCCTCTACCAGCGCGACAAATTCGACACCACCCAGGTGCGGCGCATTCTCGACCACCTGCAAACGCTGCTTGCCAGCATGGTAGACAGTGCCGACCAGCCCGCGCTGGCTTTGCCCTACCTCACCCGCGCCGAGCGCACCCAACTGCTCTACGAATGGAACCCGCCATTCCAAACCACCATCGCCCCCGGCCTCATCCATCGTCGTTTTGAGCAGCAAGTCGCCAAAACCCCCTACGCCATTGCCCTCACCGACCAGAGCAAGCAGTGGAGCTACCAGGCCCTCAACGAGCAAGCCAACCGATTGGCACACCTGCTGCGCAGCGCGGGGGTCATTCCCGGTACCTTTGTTGGTCTTTGCGTCGAGCGCACCAGTGCCATCGTAGTCGGCATTTTGGGCATTCTCAAGGCAGGGGGGGCCTATGTGCCGCTTGACCCCGCCTACCCCAAAGCACGACTGGCGTTTATGATTGAAGACAGCCACATGCCCCTCGTCGTCACCGAACGCCGACTGCTAGACGCATTGCCGCCGCACCAAGCCAGCCCCATTTTGCTCGACAATTTGGGCGACCACCACCCAATTGGCAACCTGAGCTGCATCGCCGTGCCGGAGCATCCAGCCTACATCATCTACACTTCCGGCTCTACCGGCCGGCCGAAAGGGGTCATCGTCACCCACGCCAACGTTACCCGGCTGTTTGACAACACCGAGCATTGGTACCACTTCGACCGCAACGACGTATGGACACTTTTCCATTCCTACGCCTTTGACTTTTCCGTTTGGGAAATCTGGGGAGCGTTATTCTACGGCGGCCGTCTGGTCATCGTCTCCTACGAAACCAGCCGCGCTCCCGACCAATTCCACGCGCTGCTGGCGGCGGAAAAAGTGACGGTTCTCAACCAAACGCCGTCGAGCTTCCGCCAGCTCATTGCCATAGACCGCCATAGCAACGCCCAACTTGCGCTCCGGTACGTCATTTTTGGTGGCGAAGCGTTGGATCTGTCCAGCCTCATCCCGTGGATGGACAAACACGGTGACGACCAGCCCCAGCTGATCAACATGTATGGCATTACGGAAACGACGGTGCATGTGACCTGGCGGCGGATTGATAAAACGGCCGTTTCTGCCAACAAAGGCAGCCTCATCGGCGAACCCATCCCCGACCTCCAGCTCTACGTCCTCGATCCATCCCTCCAGCCCGTCCCCGTCGGCGTACCCGGCGAAATCTTCGTCGGCGGCGCCGGGGTTGCCAACGGCTACCTTAACCGGGACGAACTGACCCGCGAGCGGTTTATTAACCACCCGTTCCGCGCCGGTGAAAAGCTGTACCGTACCGGCGACCTCGCTCGTTTCCTCCCCAACCGAGATATGGAATACCTGGGGCGCATTGACCAGCAGGTGAAGATTCGCGGCTTCCGCATTGAATTGGGGGAAATTGAGGCGGTGTTGAATGGACATACGGCCGTTAAAGAAAGCGTCGTCCTGTCCTACAAAACCAACACCGGCGAAACCCAGCTCATCGCCTACCTCATCCCCGCCGAACACGCCACCCTCTCCCCCGGCGACCTGCGGAAATTTGCCGCCACCAAGCTCCCCGACTACATGGTGCCAGCCGCCTTCACCCCCCTCGACGCTTTCCCGCTCACCGTCAACGGCAAGCTGGATCGCAACGCCCTGCCCAAACCGGTACGCGCCAGCGTAGACAGCAACTACGTTTCCCCACGCACCCTGGCCGAACAAAAAGTGGCCTCTGTTTGGCAAAACGTCCTCATGGTAGACCGCGTAGGTGCCTACGACAGCTTTTTTGACCTCGGCGGCGATTCGCTGCTCATCATCCGCGTTGCCAGCCAACTGCGGCAGCAGTTCACCAAGGAATTGCCCATTCATAAGCTCTTTGAACATCGCACCGTCCACAGCCTGGCCGAATATTTAGACACCGACAAAAAGCAGGCCCTGATTGACACCCATGCCCTTAGCGACCGCGCCGACAACCGCCAGGCCGCCCTGCAGCGTCGCCGCCAGCTTGCCAGAGATCGCGGTTAAACTGTTTAGAAGTTCAACTTCTTCAAAGAAGTTGAACTTCTGGACTAAGTAAAAGAGTATGAACCAACAACCCGACTACTACCCCAATAGCATCGCCATCATTGGTATGGCCGGGCGCTTCCCCAAGGCGCATAACATTGAGCAATTTTGGCACAACCTGGTCAACGGTGTCGAAAGTATTGACACGCTCACCGATGAGCAACTAGCTGCTGTTGAGCTGGAATTTGCCAAAGTCAAAAACGACCCCGACTACGTTCGCGCACGCGGCATGTTAGACGGCATTGACCTGTTTGATGCCAACTTCTTTGGTCTGACCCCCCGCGAAGCCAAAGCCCTCGACCCGCAGCACCGTCTGTGGCTGGAAACGGCGTGGGAAGCGTTGGAAACGGCCGCTTATGCCCCCAGCAAAACCAGCGGCGCAATAGGCGTGTTCGCGGGTAACTATTACAACAGCTACGTTTTCTACAACCTGATGGCCGACCGCCAAGCCATTGAAGGGCAAGTCCGCTTCCGTTCGCTCGATTCATTCATAAACCTGATCAGCAACGACAAAGATTATCTGCCCACCCGCACCTCCTACCTGTTTGACCTCAAGGGGCCAAGCGTCAACGTCCAAACCGCTTGCTCCACCTCCCTGGTGGCCGTGGCGCAGGCATGCCAAAGCCTGCTCAACTATGAATCCGACATGTGTTTGGCGGGTGGGGTGTGCGTGGCCGTGCCGCAAGAGCGCGGTTATTTGTATCAAGAGGGTGGCATGACCTCGGCCGACGGCCACTGCCGGCCGTATGATGCCAGCGCCAACGGAACTGTCTTTAGCAGCGGGGTGGGCGTGGTGGTGCTGAAGCGGCTAGAAGAAGCCCTTGCCGACGGCGACCACATCACCGCCATCATTCGCGGTACCGCCCTCAACAACGACGGGGCGCACAAGGTCAGCTACACTGCCCCCAGCGTAGACGGGCAGGCAGAAGTGATTGCCCTAGCGCAGGCCATTGCCGGGGTTGACCCCGAAACCATTAGCTATGTTGAGGGTCACGGCACCGCTACCCCGCTGGGCGACCCCATCGAAGTGGCTGGGTTGACCAAGGCGTTTCGCAAGGAAACGGACAAAGTTCAATTTTGCGGGCTGGGTTCGGTCAAAAGCAATGTTGGTCATTTGGACGCTGCCTCCGGTGTGACGGGTCTGCTCAAAACGGCGCTGGCGCTGCACCATGAGCAAATTCCGGCCACGCTCCATTTTGAGCAGCCTAACCCCGAGATTGATTTAGCCAACAGCCCCTTTTACGTGGTCAACGAGCTAACCCCTTGGCCGAAAAGCGGTACGCCGCGTCGCGCTGGGGTCAGTTCGTTTGGGGTGGGTGGCACCAACGCCCACGTAATTTTGGAGGAAGCGCCGGAGCCGCAGCCAAGCGGTCCGTCCCGCCCACGGCAACTGCTGCTACTATCGGGGAAGACAGAAACGGCCGTTTCCACCCTCTCCCACCACCTCGCCGACCATCTTGAAACCGCCGCCCCCAATTTGGCCGACACCGCCTACACGCTCGCCGTGGGCCGCACCGACCACCCATACCGCCGTGCTGTGGTTGCTGAGAGCGGGGAAACGGCCGTTGCTGCGCTGCGCCAGCCCGCCACCGCCAGCAAAACGGTGGAGAAAAACCCGCCTGTCGTTTTTATGTTCCCTGGTCAGGGGGCGCAGCACGTCAACATGGGGCGGGAACTGTATGACACGGAGCCGATTTTCCGCGAGGCGGTGGATCAGTGCGCGGAGATTTTACGGCCGTTATTGAGCCTAGATCTTCGTGATTTACTTTATCCACAGATGGATGATGAGTCATTGGCAACACAGTTGGAACAAACGGCCGTTGCCCAACCCGCCATCTTCACCATCGAATACGCCCTGGCCCAGCTTTGGCTGGCGTGGGGCGTGCGCCCCAGCGCTATGGTCGGCCACAGCGTCGGCGAATTTGCCGCCGCCTGTCTCGCTGGCGTGTTTTCCCTCGAAGACGCACTCACCATGCTTGCCACCCGCGCTCGGCTGATGCAGGCTGTTGCCCCCGGCAGTATGCGTGCCGTGCGCCTTTCCGAAGCCGAACTGCTGCCCCATTTAACCGACGGCGTATCGCTGGCGGCCAACAACGCCCCTAGCCTATGCGTCGTTTCTGGTCCCAAAGATGCCATCGTCGCCTTTGACCAACGGTTAGAAGCACAGGGCATTGCCACCATCGAACTCCACACCTCCCACGCCTTCCACTCCGCTATGATGGACGACGTGCTGGAACCCTTCGCCGCCGCCGTTGCCAATGCGACACCCCACACCCCACACCCCACGCCCCACATCCCCATCCTCTCCACCCTCACCGGCACCTGGCTCACCGCCGAGCAAGCGGTTGACCCGGCCTATTGGACAGAGCAGTTACGCCAGCCGGTGCGCTTTAGCCAGGCCATTCGCGCCTTGCAGGAAGCACCGGGGCGCGTTTATTTGGAAGTTGGCCCCGGCAGCACCCTCAGCACCGCCGTGCGCCAGCACCCCGACCCCACGCAGGTCGTTGTTAGTTCGCTGGGACACGCCAAAACGCCCCAGCCCGCGCTCCACAGCGTGCTGGAAGCCGCCGGCCGTTTGTGGCAGGCCGGCATAGCAATTGATTGGGCCGGGTTTTACCAGAACGAGACCCGCCACCGTTTACCGCTGCCCACCTACCCATTTGAACGGCAGCGTTATTGGGTGGAACCGCCACCCCTTAAATTGGAACAACCAGTAGCGATTGCTGAAACCTATATCTCTGAACCGCAGCCTGCTGTTGTTGATGTTGTTACTCAGGAGGAAGCCATGACGACATCTCGCCGTCAACAAGTTGCTGCCAAATTGGGCGGTATTTTGCACGAATTATCTGGGATCGAGTTTGCCTCGGCGCAGTACGCGACCCCGTTTATTGAACTAGGGTTTGATTCTCTGACCCTGACCCAGGTGAGTAGCTCGCTTAAGGGCGAACTAGGGGTAGCGATTAAGTTCCGTGAACTGCTGGAAAATGTCAGCACGGTAGACGCGCTGGCTGATTATTGCCTGGAGCGCATTCCGGCGGAGATGTTTGCCGAGCCAGTTGCCCAACCTGTTGCGGTGGGTGGGGGGAATGTGGCGGGACAAACGGCCGTTTCCCGCCCCCAAACCAACACCACGCCCCTCAACGGCAATGGCTACAGCAATGGCAACGGCCACCCGGCCAAACCAACCAATGCCGTGCAGCAGCTGATCGAACAGCAGCTACAAATCATGCAGCAGCAGCTACAACTGCTCGGTGGTGGGCAAATCGCCCCTGCCGCTGCCCCACAAATTACCGAAAAAGTGGTGGTCAAGGAGCAAAAACCAGCCCGCTTCAAGGCTCCGGCCAAAACCACCGCCCCCGAAATCCTCAAACCCGGCGGCTTCGGCCCCTACTCCCCCGTGCGGCGGCGCGACGACGGCAACCTGACCCGCAGCCAGCAAGCCCATTTGGATCAGCTGATTGAGCAATTTGTCAGCCGCACCAAGCTGTCCAAAGACCACGCCCAGCAGTACCGTCCCGTTCTGGCCTACCCACGCTCCATCTACGGCTATCGCCGCCTGTGGAAAGAGATGGTTTACCAGCTTGTGGCCGAACGCTCTAAGGGGTCACATTTGTGGGACATTGACGGCAACGAATACGTAGACATGACCCTCGGTTTTGGCATCAACTTCCTCGGCCACTCC
>JAGQGA010000145.1 GCA_020432595.1 Anaerolineales bacterium
AATTCGGCTTGGTGGTAGGGGGTGCGAGCGAGCAGCCAGGCGAGTTCGTCGGGCTGCTCGCGGATGACGCGCAGCAGGTGGATGATGTCGCCGTTTTTGTCGTTGACGACGCGGGGGAGCCAGGGGACATTGAGGCTGAAGACGGCGGAGCCGCAGAAGGGTTCGACAATGCGGCTGGTGTCGGGCGGTAGGAGTTGCAGCAAAGGGCGGACTAGCCGGTAGCTGCCGCCGTAATACGGCCAGCCGCTGGCTTCGATGGGGGTGTTGGGGGGAAGGTTCATAGGGGTTTCTCCAAGATCATGGGACGCGGACGAACGCGGACGAACGCGGACGAAGGACGAAGGACGGAGGACGGAGGACCCGTTTCTTCCGTCTTCCGTCTTCCGTCTTCCATCTTCCCTTTCCCCAACCACACCATCCCCAACGGCACAAAGCCAAAGAAAATCAAATTCGGGTGGTTGTGGTGCGAGAGCGTGTAGGGCCAGAAGGCAGCAATGAGACCGGCAATAAAAGCGGCCGTTGGCGATTGGGTCACGGTTCGCGCCAGCAAAAAGGTGGCCCAGCCGTTGACGACAAAGATGAGCAAAAACACCAGCGAATAGGCGGCGGCTTCCCCAAAAATGGCTTGCAGCGGCAGCCAGGCGGCGATATGGACCCAGGCGATGTTGTGGAACAGCAGCGACACGCCCGCCGGAAAAAAGAGGCGGTGGGTAAAAAAGGGGCTTCCGCCCGCCAGCAGCGCATCCCGCACCCAGCGAAACGTCCACAAATGCACCCACGCATCCCCCTCGCTGCCGGGGATGTGGCTGCCCAACCGCGCCGCCACCGGCCAGGTCATCCCCACCGCCAGCACCACGTAAAGGCCAAACACCAACCAAGCATGTCGTCGCTGCATAAGTTCAAGTCTACCAGTAAACGGTAATCGGTAAACGGTAATATCGTTTCACGACCACCTCGTGTATGGTAATCGGTTTGCTCCCCAGCCCTCTACTGCACTGCTCCCTACGGCCACCACTCACATACATCCTCTACCGCCCGCAACGTTTGCCCCAAAGCCACCTCTCCCCCCAACGTCTTCACCATCGGCATCATCTTGGCTACAAAATCCAACCCCTCCTCTCTTCTTAACTTCTTTCCTAACCATAATCCTTCCTGCCAATATCCATATATTGCTGGAACCGCTAAAGTTACTAGATAATCTATTGCTGCACCTAAAATGCGAATCTGATTTTGTTCGTCAACCATCCTCTCCATCGCTGCCAACACTGTCTGCGGCAGGTGAGGAACAAGAATAATTAAAACAGATGCCCGTCTCCCTTCATTTACTACCTTCTCAGCCAATGAGAATGCGGTCGCCAGAACTTGGGCACGCTGGTTTGGCGGCAGATAAGGAGCCAACGCACCTAAGACAGATGCCCGTCTCCGCTCGGTTTTTATTTTTTTCGCTGCCGCCAATACGGCCTGTGGCGAATGGGGAGCCAAAACAATTAAGAGAGATGCCCGTCTCCCTTCATTTGCCACCTTCTCAGCCAATGCCAATGCGGTCGCCAGAACTTGGGCACGCTGGCTTGGTGGCAAGTAAGGAACCAACGTGCTTAAGACAGACATCCGCCTCCGTTCATTTGTCATGTTCTCCACTGCCGCTAACGTCGCCTGTGGCAAGAAAGGGGCTAGAATGCTTAGGATAGATGCCCGTCTCCACTCATCGGTTATTTTTTCCGCTCTCGCTAATGCAATTGCTAGGGCTTCGGCACACTGCTTTGATGGCAGGAAGGGAGCCAACGAACTTAAAATAGTTGCTCGCCTATGCTCATTTGTCATCTTCTCTGCTGCCACCAATACAGTCTCTAACATGTGGTCACGCTGATTTGGCGACAGGTAGGGAACTAACGTACTCAAGACATACGCACGCCACCCTTCGTCTACTATCTCCTTAGCCACCATCAACGTTGCCTGCGGTAAATAGGGAGCTAACGCACTCAAGACATACGCACGCCACCCCTCGTCTATTATCTCCTTAGCCACCATCAACGTTGCCTGCGGTAGATAGGGAGCTAAGTTAATTAAAACATGCAGACGTTTCCGATCATCTGCTATTTTTTCCGCTGCCGCTAACGTCGCCTGTGGTAGGTAGGGAGCCAAGGCACTTAAGATAGATGACCGTCTTCGCTCAGTTTTTATTTTTTCCGCTACCGCTAATATCGCCTGTGGTAGGTAGGGAGCTAAAGCAATTAAGACAAGCACCCGTCTCCCTTCAGTCGTTATCTTTTCCGCTGCCGCCAACGTTGCTTGCGGCAGGTGGGGAGCTAAAGCAACTAAGATAGGTACCCGTCTCCCTTCAGTCGTTATCTTTTCCGCTGCCGCTAACGTTGCCTGTGGCAGGTGGGGAGCTAAAGAAATCAAGATAGGTACCTGCCACACCTTATTTTCCATCTTCTCTACTATCGCTAGTGCATCTCTCAAAACTTGAGTGCGCTGATTTGGTGGCAAGTGGGGAGCCAATGCTATCAAGACATATGTCCGCCTCCGATCATCTACTATTTTTTCCAATGCTGCGAACGTTGCCTGCGGTAGGTGGGGAGCTAAAGCAATTAAGATAGGTACCCGTCTCCCTTCAACTGTTATCTTTTCCGCTGCCGCTAACGTTGCCTGTGGCACATAGGGAGCTAGAGCAATTAAGATAGGCACTCGTCTCCATTCAGTAGTTATCTTTTCCGCTGCCGCTAACGTTGCCTGTGGCACATAGGGAGCTAGAGCAATTAACACAGGCACCCGTCTCTCTTTAGCCGTTATCTTTTCCGCTGCCGCCAACGTTGCTTGCGGCAGGTGGGGAGCTAAAGCAATTAAGATAGGTATCTGCCCCACCTCATTTTCCATCTTCTTCACTATCGCTAGTGCATCTCTCAAAACTTGAGTGCGCTGACTTGGTGGCAAGTGGGGAGCCAATGCTATCAAGACATATGTCCGCCTCCGGTCATCTGTTATTTTCTCCAATGCTGTAGCCAAGGTTGCTTGGGGAAGATGGGGAGCCAATGCACACAAGACAGATACTCGTTTCTTCTCATCGACGATCCTCCCTGCCATCGCCAACGTTTCTTGATAGGCAACCTGTTGTGACGTTGGTGGCAAATAAGGTGCTAAACTCTGTAAGGCTACTGCTCTGGTTTCAAGTTTTGTTTTTTGCCGCGCCTGAGCTAACGCCTGTTCTTCTGTCCAACCACCATGCCGATATAAAGCTACCAGCAAATCATCCGAAATATTCGCTGCAATGCTATTGATGCTGGCGTGACATAACAAACAGCGCACTTCCTCACCCAAGTAGGGAGCCAGCTGGTTTTGTTGCACTGCTACCTTGTTCACTGCCTGCAACCGTTCCCAAACAATGTCCACATCACGCAAAAAACCAATCGCCGTTCCCGTATATCGCTGCCAACTTTGTAGCCACACCCAAGACACCAATTGCAGAAAATAGGCCACCTCGACCTGGCTGGTGGCTAAATGTCGGCCGTAATATTGCAGCAAATAGCGTGACACCCCATCATAATCGGCTTTCTCGGCTGCTTGCAGTGCCGTAATTGTTGTTTGTCCCCAACCAATAAACCGCTGCTCCCATTCTGCCCGCTCTGCCACATCCAAAAATTCCTCGCGGAAATAATCCCCCAGCTTTGGGTGTGCCAACACATACCCTTGCTGCTCTCCATCCCCCACAATAAATCGTCGCAGCGGTGCCGCCGCCTTTTGCAGTGCCCGCTTGTTACGTGCTACTGAGGCAGGCAGCAATGCCTTCAAGTCGCTAATCGTCAGTGGCCCCAGTGCCATCGCCAGACAGTAAAGCAACGTTTCCACTGCCTCTTTTTCCAGCGGATCTTCCCCACGCCACAGTCGTTCCTGATCCGCCCACCAGCGGGCAAAAAAACCGCCATAGCCCGGTTCAATCGCCGCCAAATCCTCCGGCTGTAGCCGCACCGCCGCCTCACCCCGCTGCCACAAATCCAGCACATATAGCTCTACCAGCAGCGGATCCCCCTCGCTCAGCCGGTGCAGTTCGGCCACAATATCTACCTTCTCCCCCAGCTCATCCAGTGGGCACCCCATCTTCAGCAACACATCCTGCACCCCATCTTGCGTCAACGTCTCCAATGCCAGCGTTTCCGCCAGCCTCAGCCGCTCCCACCCCAGCCGCCGCAGCCACGGCTCGGCGCTGGCCGCCTCCCCCGCCAAATATCGCGCCGATACCACTACCCGTACCCGCTCCGGCAGTTGCAGCGGGAAAAGGTTAACCCCAATCTCCCACGCAGCCTCATCCAGCCCATCCAAGATAATCAACAGTTGCCGTCCATCCGGCAGCGGCTCCCGCAAATATTCCGCCACCAAAAATTGCCACCGCTCCGGGGTCATCTTGATATAGTCGCTGGGAATCTCTCGCCCCTGTAGTTCCGCCAACTGCACCGCCAAACAGGGAAAAACCACCTCCGCCAGATTGGTGTTAAAGCGCACGCTAATCGGCACAAAAATCACCGCCACCTCGTCGGCTTGCAGCAGTGCCTGGTACCAGCGCACCAACAGCGCCGACTTCCCCCGCCCCGCCGGAGCCGCCAGCAGCAAAAACGATTTATCCGACCCCGTCCGCCATGTCTCCAGTTGCCGCAACGCCTCATCCCGCCCCCCAAACGGAATCGGCTTTTCGGCCGTCCCCAAGTAAGTTGCCAAAAAGCTCTCAACGTTGGCGCGGAGACGAAAGGGCAAAGTATCCAAAACAAAGGGCAGTTCTGGTGGTTTGTGGAATGATGCCAGCTTTTTCTGTTCTGGCGGCGGGGGCGGCTCAGGCCACTCAAAGCGTGGGCGGCGGGTGCGTCCTGCGGCAACGAGGTCAGACAAACGGCCGTTTCTCGCCAACGCCACCACCATCCCCCGACTTTTTGCCGATAGCGTACCCCCCTCAATCTCCTCCCACTTCACGCCCAGCGCGAAGGCCAAATCTTGCAACTCATCGAGGTTAAAATGCTCGGCTAACAACTGTTTAAAAGGGGTTAAGGGATTAGATGTTGTCATGATTATCCGTTTACGTTTATGTCTGGCTTAATCAGCAAACGGCCGTTTCGGCACCGTTCCTAAAACGGCCGTTTTGCTTGCCGCATTGTACAAAACCCCTACCCCCATCGCAAGACACAAAACGGTGGGCAGACGCACAGTTTGCGCCAGTCGTCTTGCCCCTGCTCTTGGTGTACAATCGTCATTTGAAGACTGTAGGAGACACGAATTGTCATGTTAGGAGAACAAGCTGTGGCAGCAGAAGAAGGACTGTTTGCCAAATCGGTGGCGCTGGATTTGAGTATTGTCGTCCCGTGCTACAACGAAGTGGAAAATATACGGCCGTTAATCGAAGAAATAACGGCCGTTTTCACCCCCACCCCCCTCGACTACGAAATCATCTACGTAGACGACGGCAGCCGCGACGGCAGCTTTGAACTGCTCAAAAGCCTGCAAGAAACCACCCCCCGGCTCACCATCGTCCGCTTCCGCCGCAACTTCGGCCAAACGGCCGCTTTTGCCGCCGGGTTTGATGTCGCTCGCGGCGATGTCATCGTCACCCTTGATGCCGACCGCCAAAACGACCCCGCCGACATTCCCCAGTTGCTGGAAAAGCTGGGCGAAGGGTACGACGTGGTAAACGGCTGGCGGCAAAATCGGCAAGACCCCTTTCTCTTTCGCAAATTCCCCTCTTGGGTCGCCAACCGCCTCATTGCCCGGCTGGGCAAGGTCAACCTGCGCGACCGAGGCTGCTCGCTCCGCGCCTTCCGCGCCGAAGTTGTCCACGACCTGCACCTCTACGGCGAAATGCACCGCTTTATCCCCGAAATGGTCAACTTTGCCGGCTTCAAAATGGCCGAAGTCCCTGTTCACCATCGCCCGCGCACGGCCGGCACCTCCAAATACGGCCTTTCGCGCACCTTCCGCGTCATTCTCGACCTCATGACCATCCTCTTTCTCCGCAAATACAGCGACCGCCCCATGCACCTCTTCGGCAGCCTCGGCATCCTCTTTAGCGGCAGCGGCGGACTGCTTTTTGCCTATCTGACCTGGCTCAAAATTTGGGCGGGGCTAACGGGCGGCTGGGATGGCTTCCACGCGACGACGATTGGCGAACGGCCGTTACTCCTCATCGCCATCCTCCTCATCATCCTCGGCGTTCAATTCCTCGTCATGGGTCTCGTCGCTGAACTCCTCATCCGCACCTACTACGAGACGCAGAATAAATCGGTCTACTTTATTAAAGAGATTTTGCTGGGGAAAGGAAAAATGTGAAAAAGAGACTGAGAGACTAGGAGACTAAGAGACTAGGCAAAGTCTCCCAATCTCTCAGTCTCCCAGTCTCTCCTCTTTTATCCATGAAACTACTCATCATCGGCTTCGACGGAGCCACCTTCGACCTCATCCGCCCCTGGGCACAATCCGGCCATTTGCCCAATCTGGGCAAACTCATGGCCGAGGGGGTGCATGGCGACCTCGCCTCCACCCTGCCCCCCGTCACCAGCCCCGCCTGGCCCACCTTTATGACCGGCTGCAACCCCGGCAAACACGGCGTTTTTGATTTTATCCGTCCCGAAGGAGCCAATTTCACCCTGGTCAACGCCAGCCGCATCAAACAGCCCACCATCTGGCAGCGGCTGTCAGCACTTGGCTACCGCGTCGGCGTGCTAAATGTCCCCGTCACCTATCCGCCCCAGCCCGTCAACGGCTTCCTCGTCAGCGGCATCCTCAGCCCCAAAAACGCCACCATCAGCTACCCCGCCGATCTGATTGGTCGTTATGAAAAAGAGCTGGGGCCGTACCGCGTCGCCCCCAACGTCCAGTATAAACCGGGCAACGAGGTTGAATTTATCGAAGATTTATACGGCCTGATTCGCGCCCAGGGGGATTGGGCGCTGCGGCTGATGGATGCCGAGCCAACCGATGTGCAAATGGTGCATTTCATCGCCATGGATTTGATGAACCACGCCCTGTGGCGGCTGATGGACCACGACCACCCGCGCCACATCGCCAGCCCGTTTGAACACGCCATCCGCGATGGCTACGCCCTGGTGGATGAATATGTGGGCAAAATGATGGCCAAGCTCCCCGCCGAGGCCACCACCATCGTCATGTCCGACCACGGCTTTGGCCCACTGCACCACATGGTCAACCTCAACATCTTTCTTATGCAAAAGGGATTGCTCAAGCTCAAGCGCAACCCGTGGACACGGCTCAAGGCGCTGGCCTTTCGCTATGGCATCACCCCGTCGGGAGCATACCGGCTGGCGGAACGGCTGGGGGTGCAAAATCTCGCCACACGGATATCCAAAAACACGCGCAACCAGATTATTGGCAAGTTCCTCAGCTTTGACAGCGTGGATTGGAGCCGGACGGTGGCCTACAGCATGGGGCATGTGGGGCAGGTCTATCTAAATTTGGTGGGGCGAGAACCGCACGGGATTGTGGCACAGGCTGACTATGAGAAGAAGCGGGCGGAGGTGGTGGCAATATTGCAGGAGTTGAAGGATGGTAACGGCCGTTCGCTCATCACCCAAATCATCCCCCGCGAAGCCACCTACCACGGCCCCTACACCGAAAAAGGGCCAGATTTACACCTCGTTCTCGACGACTATAACATCATCGCCAGCCCGCTGTTTGCCATTGACGGTAAGGTGATCACCCAGCAAATACGGGGCGACTCCGGCTGCCACCGGCGCGAGGGGGTGTTTATTGCCAGTGGCCCCAACATCAAACGCGACCTGCTGCTGCCAGAATACAACATTCTCGACCTGGCCCCCACCCTCATGCACCTGCTGGGCGAAGCGGTGCCGCGTATTATGGATGGGCAGGTGTTGCAGGAGATTTTTGTGCGGGAAACGGCCGTTCGTTACGACGAAACCGATGCCAACAGCAGCCAAACCGATTCCCATCTCAGCACTGAAGAAGCCAAACAAGTCGAAGACCGTCTCCGCAGCCTCGGTTATCTGTAGAGCCGCAAGATTTTGCGGCTCTACAGTACATGGCTGGTCAAAACGGCCGTTAATGGCTGCACCATTACCTTCTCCCCCAATGGATAAGCTTAGTTGCCGGGGTACACGACCGTGAGCCGTTCTCTATCTAGCTGTTAAGTCCTGGTTCAATTTCCGCTTGATCTCAACCCCCGTTCTGGTTATAGTCAGCTTCATACAAGCTAAGAAGGAATTTATTTGCGGTGGAGAACTTATCATGACAACGGCCTTAGAGAAAGTACGGCGTTTAGAAAAGTATTTAACGGTTGATCAACCTACAACGAATCCTGTGTTCGATTTAGCCTTAGACAAGCTCCTCACCCATGAGAAAAAGCGTCTCCAAAGTAGCAAAGAGCGCTTAACCAACCAGCTTAGAGAATTCGAGCAGCAGTACCACTTGTCCTCACAAAGTTTTTACCCTATGTATGAGCGCGGTGAGATGGGCGATGACCTGGACTACATCGAATGGGCATCTACGATGGAAATGATCACAAATATTGAAAAACGGCTTGCCTTGCTAGAAGAGTAATCATCCGTGAATCAGCTCATAGACGCTTATTTCAGCACCATCGAAGTCAACCTTATTCACAGTTCATCTGTTGAAACATACCAAATTATTCGACGCGAAATCACGCCAGATGATGGTAAGCTCCGCCTTAGAGTCTCTTTACTCAATAAAGGGTTCCTAGAGTTTTTCCTTTACGTCAGACAAATAGACGAATCAATCCACACCGTCAAATATAGCTTCCATTGGCAAGCACCAAATGGGACTCTTAGGCAACGCTGGGACAATGCGCCCCATCACCCCCTTCTCCCTCATGCGCCCCACCATGTTCATCTAGCAGATGGGACTATCAAGGGTGTCACCCCACCTCCTAATTTCTTCACGATCATGCATGAGATAGAACAAGCTGTCGCCTGACGACATACGCCTTTTCGAGGGTTGGAACTTGCGCCGTTTGCTAACACATTTTCAACATCTGCTCTTGCTGACCCTGCTGGGTTTGCCACTCACCACGCCGCTGTGGCGCTTAACGGCCGTTCCCTGCACCCACGACGGCCACCTCCACTACCACCGCATCGCTGCCATGCGCTACGCCTGGGAAAACGGCCTTTATTTCACCCGCTGGCTCCCCGACCTCGCCTTTGGCTACGGCTATCCTTTTTTTGTCTACCGTGAACCCGCCCCGCTCTACGCTGGGCTAATCCCTCACCTGCTTGGCCTCCCTCTGCCCGCCGCCTCCAACCTATTTTACGCTCTCTGTATCCTTGCCTGCGGCTGGTTTATGTTCCTCTGGGTGCGCGACATCCTAGGGCAACCAGCCGCCTATGTCGCCGCCTTCGCCTATATGAGTGCCTCCTATGTGCTGGTGGACAGCCTCATTCGCGGCAATGCGCCGGAGGCTCTAGCGCTGCCGCTGTTTCCGCTGCTGCTGTGGGCCGGCCGTCGCTGGCTGTTGGGGGGAAATAAACGGCCGTTTCTCATCACCACCTTCAGCCTCGCCCTCCTCTCCCTCAGCCACAACATCTCCCTGCTCATCTTCACCCCCACGCTGCTGGTTTATTTGCTTGCCATCGGCTGGCTCTACCGGCTCAACTGGCGGCCGTTTTGCACCCGAATTGCCCTGCTGTTTGGCCTCGGCCTCGGCATGACCATTTTTTACAGCGGCGGCGCCCTGCTGGAACTCAACGCCGTCACGCTGGAGCAATCCACCACCACCCGCAACAACGATTTTCGCTTCAATTTTGCCAGTTGGGGCGAAATCCTAGCTCCCGTTACCCCTGAAGACCCCACCCTCGTCAACCCGCCGCTGCCGTTTCGCCTGGGCTGGGTGCCGCTGGGGTTGGCGGTGGTGGGGGTGGTGCTGTTTGCGCTAAAAATGATCAGAGATTGGAGATTGGAGATTGGAGATCAACCGTCAATCTCCAATCTCC
>JAGQGA010000146.1 GCA_020432595.1 Anaerolineales bacterium
CAACGGCCGATTTTGTTGAAGTTGAAACCGAAACCGCCCTCTTTCATGCCAAAGTCCTCGTCGGTGCCGACGGCTCGCGCAGCTTTGTTCGCCGCACGCTCAAATGGGATGATGATTCCCGCGTTGCCCGCCTTATTGAAGTGCTGACCCCCGAAAACGGCCGTACTCAGCCCGAATTCCGCGATGGTGTAGCCGTATTCGATTTCACGCCCATGACCAGCGAAGGGCTGCAAGGATACTATTGGGACTTTCCCAGCTTTGTAGACGGGCAGCCATTTATGAACCGAGGCGTGTTTGACAGCCGGGCGCGGCCAGAACGGCCAAAAGCCGACCTCAAGAAAACGCTGGCTGGCTCCATGGCGGAACGGGAGCGCGATTTAGCGGATTACAAGCTCAAAGGACATCCGATTCGCTGGTGGGGATCAAACGGCCGTTTTTCCCTGCCCCGCGTCATTTTGGTTGGCGATGCGGCCGGCGCCGACCCGCTTTTTGGTGAAGGCATTTCCTTTGCTCTCGGTTATGGCGAAGTTGCCGAACAAGCCATCAACGATGCCTTTGCCCGCAACGATTTCAGCTTTGCCACCTACCGCGACATCGTGCGTAAGCACCCCCTTTTCGTCCAGCTTCGCATCCGTACCCGCCTCGCCCGCTTTGCCTATTTCCTCAAATACCCCCGGCTTATCCGCCTTGGTTGGCGCGTCGCTCCCTGGGTTGTTAAATTCACAGCTTGGCGTGACCCTAACTACATCCCCGGTAAAACACCCCAAATTCTGCTCACCGATTTGGTACACAGCAGTTCCTAAAACGTGGTGCGTGGTGCGTAAAAACGTACCGCGCATCACGCACCACGTATTCCCATAAGCCCACACCGTACCAGCGCTAATAAATTGCCCTGCTGCGATATTCGTAATAAAATTGGCTAGATTTTCGATAATCGGAATCTTAGGCAAGCAAATTGAAGATAGCAACACTGTTTAATGGACAAACTTGACCGTGCAATTCTGGCTCATTTGCAAAAAGACGGCCGTAAACCATTCACCAAAATCGCCAAAGACCTCAACATTACCGAGGGAACTGTGCGGAATCGGGTGGCACGGCTCTTAGAAACGCAAGCAGTCCAAATCATTGGGCTGGTTAACCCTCACCAGGCAGGTTATGAAGCCCCCGCAATGATTGGGGTCTCCATTCATCCTCCTCTGCTTGGGCAAGCTGCGGATCAAATTGTAAAGTTGCCTGAAGTAAGCTACTTGATCATGGTTTCAGGTGAATTTGATCTCTTGGTGGAGGTACTTTGTCGTGATCGTGCCCATTTGGCCTCCTTTATTCGCGACACCTTGCTACAAATTCCTGGCGTACAGCGCACACAAACTTCGTTTATCTTGCATACCTATAAAATGGCGCAAGATGCACCCGTCTTGGCAACACCGGAAAATTTGAAAGCGATTTCTTGACAAATCGGCTCTGTTAGATAAGCTCTTGCGCGAGAGCGTTAATCCACCAGCTCTTGCATAGATCCCGATACTCCTAAAGGAGATAAACGTGGCACAACAACTTGCTGTTGATTTACAAAATGTGACCAAACAGTTTGGCTCTGTCAAAGCTGTAGATGATATTTCACTAGGCATTCAAGATGGTGAGTTTTTCTCTCTTTTGGGGCCAAGTGGCTGTGGTAAAACAACAACCTTGCGGATGATTGCGGGGTTTGAACAGCCAAGCGAAGGTGAAATCTATATTCATGGACAGCCAGTCGCTGGCATACCCCCCTATAAACGCCCCGTCAATACCGTTTTTCAAAGCTATGCCCTTTTCCCCCACATGACCGTGGCGCAAAATGTTGCCTTTGGGTTGGAAATGAAGAAGGTAGCTAAGGCAGAGATTACCAAGCGCGTTACCGAAGCGCTGGAACTGGTACAGCTTCCACAAATGAGCAATCGCCGGCCGCGACAACTTTCTGGTGGGCAGCAGCAGCGGGTGGCGCTGGCGCGAGCGTTGGTCAACAAGCCCGAAGTGCTGCTGCTGGATGAGCCGTTGGGAGCACTGGATTTGAAGCTGCGGAAGGCGATGCAGTTGGAGCTAAAGCAGATTCAATCTGAGGTGGGCATTACATTTATCTATGTGACTCATGACCAGGAAGAGGCACTTACCATGTCAGACCGGATTGCGGTGATGAGCAATGGGTTGGTACAGCAGGTGGGGGCACCGCGTGACATTTATGAACATCCGGCTAACCGCTTTGTGGCTGACTTTATTGGGGAAACAAACTTTATCAATGGCACGGTGGCCGGGGTTAACGGTTTGACGACGCTGGCGGTGGGAGGGGTGAAGATGTTGGGAACGGCAGACGGCCGTTCTTTGCGTGAAGGGCAAAAAGCAACCCTGGCTATTCGCCCCGAAAAAGTCAGCTTAGCCGCTCCTGGTCAAACCAAAACCAATGGCAAAAATAATGTAACCCTGACGGGTGAAGTGCAAGAAGCGATCTACATTGGTACAGATACTCGCTACCGGATTCATTTGGTTGATAACGCCAGCATCTTTGTGCGCGTACAAAATTTGGGTGCCCGCTATGACACCACCTTCAAGGTTGGTGACAAAGTCGCCGTACAGTGGGACGCCGAAAATGCCCAAATTTTAACCGAGTAAGTTTGTTGTGGATTGTGGGTTAAGGAGGAGAACATAATGACAACTGTAAGCACAACCGATGCCCAACTAGACAAAAAAGAGATACTGATGGAAGCTGGCATTGACCCAATGAGCCAGCTTGCTGGTTATCTCTCGCTGTTTCACAGCGCTTTGTGGGCATTTATGCTGTTTCGCTGGGTTACATTTGGCAGCATTAACTGGACTGCTTTTGCATCAGAGTTAGCTTTGTCTCAATGGCCTGCCATTATGGCTTATTTGATCTATGGCGGTTTCCTAGTCGTGGATTTGGTAGTGGGGCTTGGGCTACTGCGTAAAGTTGAAGCGGCTCGCAAGTTAGGCATTGGGCGTGGCATTGTGGCAATTATCTTGGCTGTGGCTTATTTTTGGCTTACGCGGGAATTTGTTGGTGCCATGATTGTTGTTGGTTTAGCGGGTATGCTGCTCATTTTGGAGCTGCGTTACGCGGCCTGGAGTATTGCCTATCCGGCGGGCTTTTGGCTGGCCGTCTTTTTTGTGGCTCCCATGCTGATTGTGCTGGTTGTGAGCCTGGGGGAGCGGTCGCGGCTTGGCACTGTGAGCTACCCCCCTTTTAGCTTGGGTGGTATTGGGGGCTATTTTGATGATTATGTGCGTTTTTTCAGTCGGGTTGGCGGCGAGTTTATTTACTTACGCATCTTTTGGCGCTCGGTTTTGTTGGCAACGTTTAATATGCTGGCCTGCCTGATCATTGCCTATCCCTTTGCCTACTGGATTGCCCGCCAGGAAGAACGGTATCGAAATTCGCTTGTCTTTTTAGTCATGATTCCTTTCTGGACAAACTTTTTGGTGCGAACGTATGCCTGGATGCTGTTGCTGCGTGATTCGGGGCTAATCAATAATTTTTGGACGATTACGCTGCACGAGCAGGCGGTGGCACTGTCTGGCAACTCGTCTTTTTTTGCCTGGCTGGCGCAAATTACGGATCATACGCTGCCACTGTTGTTTAATCAGCCGGCCGTCATGGTGGGGTTGCTTTATGGTTATTTCCCGCTGATGGTGCTGCCGCTTTACAGCAACCTGGAAAAGCTGGATTGGTCGCTGCTGGAAGCGGCGGCTGATCTGGGAGCCAATGCGTGGTACAGTACGGTACGCATTTTGCTGCCGCTAAGTATGCCGGGGATTGTGGCGGGTTCGATTATTGTGTTTATTCCGTCGCTGGGGGCTTATGTGACGCCTGACCTGCTGGGCGGGGCGAAAGTGGCTCTGCTGGGTAATTTGTTGCAGCAGCAGTTTATGACGGTGCGTGACTGGCCTTTTGGCTCGGCCATTGGGTTCATCATGTTGTTTATTATGCTGATGGCGACGCTACTGTATTTCCGCACGTTGAATCAGAGCGAAACGGCCGTTTAGCCTGGAGGACTCTACCTATGACTACCGCAACCGTAAATCCACCTAGCTCGCGGCCAACATCCCGTCGCCTCACCCGTGACGAACTACGAGCCGCCTTTAACAAACGCATTCTCACCTGGCTATCTATCGGTATCTTTGTTTTTCTCTACCTGCCCATCTTGATCCTGATCATCTACTCTTTCAACGAGAACAAAATCGTTGGCGTGTGGACAGGTTTTAGCTTGAATTGGTACCAGGAGCTGTTCAAAGATGCCGCCCTGCTTAATTCCTTGCAAGTGAGCCTGTGGGTTGCTTTTTGGTCAACCATCCTTAGCACCATCTTAGGCACGCTGGCAGCCATTGTGTTGGAACGCTTCCGCTTCTGGGGCAAGCTTACTTACGATGCTGTTCTCTATCTGCCTATCATTATTCCCGACATTGTGATGGCACTTTCAACCTTGCTATTCTTTGTCATTCTGAACATTCCCCTGAGCCGCTATACCATCCTCATTGCCCATGTGGCCTTCAATATCTCGTTTGTCGCGGTGGTGGTGCGGGCACGGTTGGCTGACATGGATCGCAGGCTGGAGGAGGCAGCGGCTGATTTAGGTGCCAACGAGTGGCTGACGTTTCGCCGCATTACGCTGCCCTTGTTAACACCGGGGATTGTTTCGGGGGCACTGCTGGCCTTTACCCTGTCGCTGGACGATTTTGTGATCACTTTTTTTGTGGCGGGGCCTGGCTCCACAACGCTGCCTGTGCGTGTGTATTCAATGATTAAATTTGGTGTTACACCAGAAGTGAACGCCGTTTCAACGCTGATGTTTTTGGGTTCGACACTTCTGGTTGTTATTTCGCTGGTGCTTCAGCGCCGGTAGATGTCGAGTTGTTGTTATTTTTTGGAGGAAAAGAATGAAGAAAATACTGTACCCAATTTTGTTGTTTGTATTAATTGTGCTGCTTGCTGCCTGTGGCGGTGGCCCGGCTGGTGGGCCGGCCGCTTCGGAGCCGGAAACGGCTAGTGAAGCAGCAGCGGACACGGGGGGGGAGGTGACGGAAGAAACGGCCGTTTCCGAAGCAGGCCCCCAACTTGCCGATGAACTCAGTGTTTATAACTGGGCCGACTACATTGATGAAGAACTGCTGACTGCCTATGAAGAAGAGTACGGCGTTCACATTCTCTATGACACGTTTGCCTCAAACGAAGACCTGTTGGCAAAATTGCAGGCCGGTGCTACTGGCTATGATGTCATTGTCCCCTCAGATTACATGGTCTCCCAAATGATTGAGCTGGGGCTGCTGGCTGAAATTGATACAGCACAAATCCCCAACTTTGCCAACATCGGCGATGAGTTCAAAAACGCCCCATTTGACCCAGGCAATAAACATTGCGTGCCGTATCAGTGGGGTACCAGTGGGATTGCCTACCATCCGACCGAACCATACTTTGTGGATAACCCGCCTAACAGTTGGGCCTATCTTTTTGACCCCGCCTTGCTGGAAAACTATGCTGGCGACGGGATTAACGTCCTCAACGACCCCCGTGAGCTAATGGCAGCGGCGCTGGTTTATTTGGGGTATGAGGGCAACAGCCAAAACCCGGATGAGATTGCCCAAGCGCGTGACGTGGTAATCAAGGCCAAGCCGTATTACAAGACCTTTAATAGCGAAGATTATGACGACACGCTGCTGATTGCTGGTGAGGTTGTTATTTCTCACAGTTGGAGTGGTGACGCTGCCAACGCTTACTGGTCTACCTACGATGATGCGACCGGGGAAAGTGAGTGGGCCTATACGATTCCTGAAGAGGGGGCAGTCAAGTGGTTGGATAACATTTGTATTACGGCCTCAAGCCAGAAGCAAGAAACGGCCGTTCATTTCATCAACTACCTGCTTGACGCTGCAAATGGTGCCGCCATCACCAATTTCACCTATTACGCTAGCCCCAACGAAGCCGCCAAGGCCTATATTGCGGAAGAAATCTTGAATGACCCCAGCATTTATCCGCCAGAAGATGTTCAGGCCAAGCTATATTGGTTGACAGAAGTTGGCGACGCTGTTTTCCTTTACGATGAGGCATGGACAGCCATTAAAGGCCAATAATAAAAAAAAGCCCCGGCATTATGACCGGGGCTTTTTTTATCCTGGCGTGCCATAGAGCCACCAGTAGACGGATTCAGGATAAGCTGGCTGCCATTCTGGCGGCCAAACAAAGTCGCCTCGGCGCCAATAGCGGCGCAGGTTGTTGTCTAGCAAGACAATTTGCTGCGGTACCCGTGTATCTAGCTGATAGGGTGGTAGCTCCAGTTGCCCCACCAATGCTTCAATCATGGCGCGTGTCTCGACCATTGCGGCGTAATTGGCAGCCCGTTTGTCTTTGCTTAAATCACGCAAATATTCGCTCCATTGGCGCAGCCGGGCTTCTAGCTCACGGTGTATTTTTTGCTCCAGCCGGACAATTTTTTCAACGAGTGCCTGGTTGTATTGAATAACGGCCGTTTCCAACACCCCCCGCGTTGCCTCATCCAGCAAATCCTCCAGCGCCAACAGCCGATGCTGCCGCATCAAATAGCCACCCAGCGTCAGGCGCGGCATGGTGGCATCCATAATATGCCAAAACAACACATCACTCCGCAAATACTCCTCCATCTCATTCGCCATAGCTGCCAAAATTTCCACATCCCGCTGTAGTTTTTCAATCCCTTCGCTCATAAAACCCCTCACAGCAGCCTCCGTTGAGAGACTGCTTGGTGTGTTGCTATCTGCGGTATAATAGGCCACAGTGGAAGCGTAAGCAAGAAAATCAGGTTCTTTTGGGTTTGTTGGACTGTTCCGGCAAACCCGTAGAACTGAAAAGGGATGATTTATGTCTGCTATGAGACGGGCTGCCATTTACAAATTGGCAAAATCGGCTCGTGAAATTGAATTGGATGTGATGGAGGGGCAACTGCATCAGGACGCAAACGGCCGTTGGCACGTTGGCGAGCACGATTTGAGCGGTTGGCTTAACCGTCACAGCGGGGAAAACCTGGTTTTGGCGCTTGGTTCTCTCTCCGATGACCGTCCTGTCAACGTTCGCACTTGCCGCACCTGCGGCCGTGATTATACCGAACTCGAATGCCCACACTGTCGGCAAAACCGAATTCGGCTGCGTGGCCATGCGTAAAAAAAGTTTTTGGCTCCTTCTTTATACTCTGCTTTTGTGGACAACGGCCAGTTATGCGCAAAGCGAAGCAACGGCCGTTAATTTTCTCAGCATCGAACTCTGGCCTGATTATGACCAGCCGGCGGTGCTTGTTTTACTCACCGGCACGTTGCCCGATGACACTGTTCTCCCGGCTACCGTCGTTCTGCCGCTGCCGTCATCTGCCCGGTTAAATGCCGTGGCTCGCATTGACAGCGGTGATGTGATGAATGATGACATCAACTATCAGCAGCGAGCCGGCACCCTGACCTTGACAACGCCTGACCCGCGTTTCCGGGTGGAGTATTATGTGCCCTATACCAGCGAGGGAAACGGCCGTTCCTTTACCTTTCAATGGCAATCTCCGCTGTCGGTGCAACAAACGGCCGTTACGGTGCAGCAGCCTGCTGCCGCCGATGCGATAACGATAGAGCCAACGGCCGTTAACAGCAGCACCCATAGCGATAATTTGCTATATCATACGCTTGCCAGCTCTGCCATTCTTCCCAACACACCCTTTACCGTTCAAATTCGTTACACCATGACAACGCCCCGGCTGACTGTAGAGGCCACAGCCTCCCCCGTTGCTGCCGATATCGTGGAGCCAACCACTTCTGCTCTCCCCAATACCTACTTTCTCCTTGCCGGAGTCAGTGCCCTATTTGTCCTTTTGTACATTGGCTACTATTACGGCCGACGGTTACAAAACCAGCCCAGGCGCAAACCCAAGCCTGTTCGTCAAACGAAAGCACGGCAAAAATTCTGCCATAACTGCGGCACACCGACCCAACCATCCGATGTTTTCTGTCGTCAATGTGGCACGTCCCTCAAGAAATAAAAAAGCCCGACCAATTTGGTCGGGCTTTTTCAATTTCATGTGATCAAACGAGCTAATTACCAAGCAAGAATGCCAGCAAATCAGCCATATCGGTCGGATTACTCCCAATCCGTGCCGCAAACGTGCCAGGCATCGCGCTGGGGCTGGCACAAGGGCCAGTCGGACAATCAGGTACAATGAATGCATTGGGGTCTAGAATGGATTGATAAACATACCCAGCCGCATCCAAACCATCAACCCGTGTATTGCCCACATTGGCAATGTCGCCCAACCACGGCCCAACAGCATTTGAACCCTCAAGAGCCGTATCGCCGTGGCAACCAGAGCACCCATACGTCACATATAGTTCCGCACCGTTGGTCGCATCACCAGCAGAACCATCGGCCGATGCTAAGTAATCAGCAGCAGCTTCCGGCCAAGCGTAGCGCACTGGCTCATTGGCACACAGGTCTTCGCTTTCCCAGTTCAGCACAAAGTCGGTCACATTTTGAACCTGGTCAGGCCGCATTGGCCCACCAAACTCTTCTGACCATACAGGCATGACTGTTCCGAAACGGCCGGCCGAAATTGTTGTCTTAACAAAATCTTCCTTTGTGCCTGCCCAATTTAGGGTGCCCATCCGATAGGTTGGATCGCCGCACAAGAGATCATAATTGTTCAGGGGCAAGCCCTGGCAACCAACCTGTTCACCAGCCGAGTTATAGCACTCTGTGGCATCACCATCTACACCATGACACGTCGCGCAGTTGTTCTCGAAAATATGGGCACCTGCCTCAATTGAACGCCCTTTCGCTGCGTCAGTATATTGTGACAAACGAGCCGGTTCGCGTAAGACGGCAAACCCCAGGATCATCATCGTTAGCATAAAAGCAACGGTTCCGATAACAATTTTTACTTGCATGTTCTCTGTATCCTCTTCCTCACTGCCAACTGCCTAACAGGATTTGTTTGCAAACCGGCATTCAGTCTCATAATTCGAGTCTGCATGGCGGTACTTTACCCATTCAGCATCAATGAGAAATTCTTCGGGGTTCGCCGGGCTAACAGCCTTATATTTCAACGTCAGCTTCTTCAGTCCAGGCTGAATTTCTTCCACAACCAACTGTGCCGTCGGGTCGGGCATCACATCATCCGAGAAGTGATTAGAATATTTTCGCGTTTCAATGGGCGTGCTTTCATCAAACACACATTCATACCAGGTTGAGTTGCCCGTTAACGTACAGCTGTGGCGGTACATGGCCGCTTGGAACTCTTCCAGCGCATAGGTTAGATGTGGATTGCCGCTAATAGGCTGACCCGGTAGATAGGTTCCTTCTGGCATCAAATCATAAGGCACACCTAACATGGCACTGGTTCCTTCCTCCGGCAGCAACTCAATACTGACTTCACGGTCAGGCGAACTGTTTACACGGAACTCTGGCGAACCCATCCAGTTAGATACCAGCATAAAGGTGAAGAATAGCGCCGCAACTGTCAGGGCAATGCGACGGTCAGCATAACGGCGGCTCTTGCCCACTTCAAAGTAAGGCATTACGATAAAGGCGACCAAGAGCAGGGGGATAAACCCAATAACCAATGTCTTGTCGGCTAACTTTAGCCACCCCTGCGACCAAGAGAGATACCACGGTGCGACTACGTGAAGCGGCGTTACAACCGGATCTGCATGGGTTTCCAACGGCGCATCCCACAGCCAAAGTGAACCGGCTACCAGGAATAACGTTGTCAGGGCACTCCACATCAGCTCGTTTGTTGCAATATCGGGTGTAAAATAGGTGCGCTCATTGCGCGGTACACGCTTGGCTGTATCTTCCCCAATTTCTTCACGCCC
>JAGQGA010000147.1:0-4575 GCA_020432595.1 Anaerolineales bacterium
GTTTCAACCCCCCGTGACGGTGCAATACCCGGAAATTAAACGGCCGGTTCGCAACCGCTTTAAAGGTCGGCACGAGCTAAAACGGTATGACAATGGGCTGGAAAAGTGCATTGGCTGCGCGTTGTGTGCGGCCGCCTGCCCCGCTGATGCCATTTTTGTAGAAGCATCCGAAAACAGTGATGAGCAGCGGTTTTCTCCCGGCGAACGGTACGCCAGCACCTATGAAATTAACATGATGCGCTGCATTTTCTGTGGCTATTGCGAAGATGCTTGCCCGACGCAGGCGATTGTGCTGGAAAAAAGCTACGAGTTGAGCTTCTATGACCGGGCCAGCGCCATCTACACTAAGGAAATGTTGATTGTGGATGTGCCGGTAAACGGCCGTTCTACTCCCCAAGTGGTTGAGCCGGGCATCTTTAACCGGGCCATTCCTGAGATGGAGGATCCGAAGTAAGATGGTTCTATTTATTATTTTGGCGATTTCGGCGGTGGCGGCGGCATTGGGCATGTTGTTTAGCCGCAATGCCGTTCACAGTGCGCTCTTTTTGGTGCTGAACTTTGCCATTGTGGCGGCACTGTACCTAACGCTCAACGCGCCCTTTATTGCGATGGTGCAAATTACGGTCTATGCTGGAGCTATCATCGTGCTTTTCTTGTTCGTGATTATGCTTTTAGGGGCGGAACAACTGCGGGGTGTAGCTGGTGATGGTGGTGTATGGCAGAGATGGTTGGCGGGAGGATTAACGGCCGTTTTGCTCATCAGTTTCGCCTCCATCCTCTTGCAGGGGAATGCCATCACGCCCGCATCCGCCGCTGGTGTGATAGATACCAGCCCTGCTGCCCTGGGTTTACGGCTCTTTGAAGCCTACGTATTTCCCTTTGAAGTCACAGGTGTTCTGCTGCTGGCCGCCATCATCGGCGTGGTCGTTCTCAGCATCAGCAAAAAGCGGGGGTAGAAAATGACAGTTCCTGTAGAATGGTACGTTGCCCTCAGCGCCATCCTTTTTTCCGTCGGTGCCCTGGGCGTGTTGCTGCGCCGTAACGCCATCATCATTTTTATGTCCGTTGAGCTAATGCTCAATGCCGCCAACCTGCTTTTTGTCGCCTTTTCCCGTTATCTGGGCGATTTGGACGGACAGGTTTTGGTCTTCTTCGTCATCACCGTTGCTGCCGCCGAAGTGGCCGTGGGGCTGGCCCTCATCGTGGTCATCTTCCGCACCAAGCAGAGCATCAACATTGACGAGATCAACTTGATGAAGGGATAAAATTTGTAGCGCAATTTGGCAAAATTGCCCTGCAAAAGTTGTTTGTCTATGAATGCATTTGCACTAGCTCCCCTCGTTTTAGGCCTGCCCATTTTGGGTGTGCTGTTTAACGGCTTTGTTGGGCGGCGCTTTGTCGAGGCAGACCGCAGCGTAGGCGAGAAATGGTCGGGTTGGGCTGCCAGCATCATGGCGCTCTCCGCCTTCGTCATCGTTGTTCTCCTCTACTTTAGCCTCCAGGCCAACGGCCACCACGCCGAAATTGTGCCGATGATGGATTGGATTAGCATCCCTTCCGCCAACTTCCACATCCCCTGGGCCATGCAGATTGATACCCTCTCTGTGACCATGATGCTGGTTGTCACCGGCGTTGGCTCGCTCATCCACATCTACGCCATTGGCTACATGCACGGCGACCCCAACTTTAGCCGCTTCTTTACCTATCTCAACCTGTTCCTCTTCTTCATGCTCATTCTCGTCTCCGGCAACAACTACCTGATGCTGTTTGTTGGCTGGGAAGGGGTGGGGTTGTGTTCCTTCTTGCTCATTGGCTTCTGGTTCGACCGCATCAATGAGAAGGGGGAAGCGATGAACGCCAATGCTGCCCGCAAGGCGTTTGTTGCCAACCGCGTCGGCGACCTGGCGATGATTCTCGCCATGAGCCTTACTTTTTGGACGTTTGGCACGCTCAATTTTGAGCCGGTATTTGACAGTGCTGTGGAAATGTTCCACAGTGGGGCGATGGTTCATTTTGGTGCGTTCTCGGCTTCGCTGGGTGGGGTTCTCACCGCCATTACTGCCCTCTTTCTGGTTGGAGCAACGGGTAAATCGGCGCAAATTCCCCTCCTTGTCTGGCTGCCGGATGCCATGGCTGGCCCGACCCCCGTTTCGGCTCTCATCCACGCGGCGACAATGGTGACATCGGGTATTTACCTGATTGTCCGCAGCAACGTGCTGTTTGAGATTGTGCGGGAGAGCCATGCTTTGGTGTTGGGTGTGATTTCTTCGCCGGATTTGGTGGCGTTGGTTGGGGCATTAACGGCCGTTTATGCCGGCCTCATCGCCTTCACCCAATTTGACATCAAAAAAGTACTCGCCTACTCCACCGTCAGCCAACTTGGCTTTATGATTGCTGCCGTTGGCATGGGGGCTTACGTGGCTGGTATGTTCCACCTCATCACCCACGCCTTTTTCAAAGCCCTCCTCTTTATGGGGTCAGGCTCGGTCATTCACGGCATGGAGCATGGACATCACCATATTTCACACGGGCATGGACATGACGACCATCACGACCATTTTGACCCGCAGGACATGCGGACAATGGGCGGTCTGCGCCACCACATGCCCACCACCTTCTGGACATATCTGGTTGGTTCACTGGCGTTAGCTGGGATTGTGCCGTTGGCGGGTTTTTGGTCGAAAGACGAAATTTTGGCGCACGCTGCCACCAACGACGGCAGTATTTTTACCCTTGTTTATTGGCTGCTCACCGTAGCGGCAATCTGTACTGCGTTCTACATGGCGCGGCAGGTGAAAATGGTCTTTTTTGGCGAACCACGTCACAAAGCAGCTGAACATGCCCACGAAAGTCCACGCACCATGACGATGCCGCTGGTCATTTTAGCAATTCTGGCGATTTTGGGTGGGTTGTTGAACTTTCCCCACTTTGGCGCGGAAGCAGAAGCAGCACATGGGGCAGAAACGGCCGTTGTTGCCGAAGGTGAACATGCTGCCGAAGCTGAATCTGCCGGTGGGTTGAACCTGGCTCTCGAACATTGGCTGGAACACTCTATCGCCTCCTTCCACCTCACCGAAGAAGGCGTAGTCGAGATGCCCCACACCCCCACCACCTTGCAGATTCCAGTGGCCACCATTTCATCGGTACTCGCCATTGCCGCCATTGCCATTGCCTACTTCCTCGTTTACGGCAGCAGACCCAAAACGGCCGACGAGCGCGACCCACTGCAAGCCACCCCCATCTGGTGGATGGCCGTCTTACCGCTCAACACCCTTTACATGGGCTACATTGTCCCCGCATTCAACCGGCTGGCAGAATGGGCGGCTCATACGCTCGATTGGGCATTTTGGCATGACTTTGTGCATGACAACATCATTCGTAACATTTTTGTTGGCTTCGCCAACTTCGCCTCCAACGTTCTGGATGCCCAGGGCGTAGATGGCATTGTAAACGGAAGCGGCAGCGTGGCTCGGTGGTTAGCCAACCAAATTCGCCGCTCACAAACAGGCTATGCGCGTAACTATGCACTTAGCGTCTTCCTTGGGACAGTCGTCCTGTTAGCTTACTTCTTGTTCATGGCAAGATAACACACCAAGAGGATTAGGAGAGAACATGGGTCTTCTAACAATTGTCACCTTCCTGCCGCTGCTCGGCATCATCTGGATTTTGCTGCAGGACAAAGAAAAAGATGATGAGCGTGTCAAGCGTATTGCCCTTGGCACTTCCATTGTCACCTTTATTGCCACGATTGTTGTACTTGCCCTGTACGACAAGAGCGAAGCCGGTTTGCAGCTTGTAGACCGCGTTAGCTGGATTCCCGCCTGGGGCATTGAATACCACATGGGCGTGGATGGACTGAGCATTTTGCACATTCTGCTCACCAGCTTCATTTCCATGCTGGCAATCGCCTCCTCTTTCCCGATTATCAAGCAGCAGGTGAAACAATATTACAGCTTCCTGTTGGCGTTGGAAATTGGGATGATGGGCGTTTTTCTGGCGCAGGATTTGTTCCTGTTTTATGTGTTCTGGGAATTCACCCTGGTGCCGATGTATTTCCTCATTGGCATTTGGGGAGGCAAAGACCGGGTTTACGCTTCCATCAAATTCTTCCTCTACACAATGGCGGGGTCGCTGCTCATGCTGTTGGCAATTCTCTACATGGGCATTACCAACGGCACCTTCTCTTTGCCTGACCTGATTACCGGCCGAGCCGCCTTTGCTAGTGCCCAGAACCTGCTGTTCGTTGGGTTTGCCGTTGCTTTTGCCATCAAAGTTCCGGTCTTCCCCTTCCACTCCTGGCTACCCGATGCCCATACCCAGGCTCCAACGGCTGGTTCCATCATTCTTGCGGGTGTGCTGCTAAAAATGGGGACCTATGGTTTCGTCCGTTTTAACCTGCCTCTTTTCCCTGAAGCCTCTGCCCACTACGCCCCCACCATCGCCGTGCTGGCAATTATCGGCATCATTTACGGAGCCATTGTTTCCTTTGCCCAGCGCGATGTGAAAAAGCTGGTGGCGTATTCCAGTATTAGCCATTTGGGTTTTGTGATGCTTGGTATCTTCTCGCTCAATGCC
>JAGQGA010000147.1:4672-9833 GCA_020432595.1 Anaerolineales bacterium
GCATTCAGGGCGGCATTTTGCAGGGCATTAACCACGGCATTAGCACGGGAGCGCTGTTCTTCATCGTTGGTATCATTTACGAACAGCGTCACACCCGTGAGATTTCTGAGTTTGGCGGCGTGTGGATGGCGATGCCGGTTTACAGCGTGCTGTCGCTGATTGTGGTGTTGTCGAGCATGGGGTTGCCTGGCCTAAACGGGTTTGTGGGTGAGTTCACCATTTTGCTTGGCTCAATTGGTGCCGCGTCTTTGGGGCCGAATGCCTGGATTTACACCGCTTTTGCCACGACGGGGGTGATTTTAGCGGCCGTTTATTTGCTGTGGATGTTCCAACGGGTCTTTATGGGACCGCTGGATAACCCGGAAAACAAAAAGCTGCGCGACATCAACAAGGGCGAACTGGCAATTATGCTGGCTTTTCTGCTCTTCGTTTTCTGGATCGGCATTGCTCCCTCCGGCTATTTTGCCCTGATGGATGCTTCAGTGGCTGAACTGGTCAAGACAGTTGGCTCGGCGGTGGCTTCTCTTCCCTAAAGTTGTAGCTTACTGTACAACCGTATAGAATTTGCAGCGATGCCAGCAGTTTGTATCTTGCTGGCATCGTTTTTTTTAGTCGTATTGGAAAAAGATGATGGAACCCAAGCAATCGGTTTATTTTGTTCATATTAGTGATACACATATTGGGCCAACGCCAGAATATGAGCGGCACGGACACCGTTCTTTGCCCTGCGCCCAGCGGATAGTTGAAATTATCAATCGCTTCCCGGTGAAACCTGATTTTGTGGTGCATACAGGGGATGTGGTGACAGAGCCAAACGGCCGTTCCTATCAACTCGCCGCCGAAACCTTTTCCCACCTAGACGTGCCAATCTACTACGTGACCGGCAACCACGACACCGCCCGCGACATCCAGCAGTTTTTGCCAATGGGGCCACACCAACCCTTTTGCCAAAGTGCCGCCGAGCAATACTCCTACACCTTCACCGTCAAAGGGTATCGCTTTTTGGTGCTAGATGCCCGCGCCCCCGATGAGCTTGACCCGCACGGGCTGCTCTCGCAGGCACAGCTTGATTGGGTGCGGCGCGAAGCCACTGCCGATGGCCCTCCATTGACCCTATTTATGCACTTTCCCACGTTGCCCATGAATTCCACCTGGATGGATGCCTACATGCTGGTCATCAACGGCCCCGAACTGCATCAGGCACTGCTGCCCGCTCGTAACCGACTGCGCGGTGTTTTCTACGGCCACATTCACCAAAACATGCAGGTCATTCGGGATGGCATTTTGTATGCCAGCACTGCCAGCGTTTTCTCCCAATTTTCCGCCTGGCCCGGCCATGCCAGCGTCGGCTATGACCCCGACCACCTGCCTGGCTATAGCTTTGTCCACCTCCTGCCAGAACAAACCATCATCCATCAGCACACCTTTCCTCGGCCTTAATCATCATTTCTAAACTGAGAGCGGGTCATCAGGAATTCAGGGGGTTGACGGCAAATGTAGGGGCGTATTGCATACGCCCTTGCCCAAATATGCCAGCCACCCCGCGAAATCCCAAAGAGCCACTGAGAGCTAAAATTTTGTCTGCAAAAAGCCAGTTGGCTTCTTAGAGGCAAATAAATAAGGTAGAAAAGCACTAAGTTCGGGTATTTTTTGCGTCTTAGCAATCTTGAGTGAAATTCTTTGACAGGTTTTTGATAGGCCAGGTTCAAAGCTTTAAGCGTTGAGCTTGGAAGGATATTGGCATATACTCTGAGCTACTAGCCGTGTATACGAGCGCGTTGCAAATAAATGAGCAAGTTTGCTTGAGGTTTCGGAGTTTACAGGATGGATAATAGTTCCTCTGTTTATCAGCCAACGTTAAAGTTTGGTGATCGGTTCTTATTAGACCACGCAGGATCAATAATTAACGATCCGAAAATTGCTGTCGTTGAGTTAATTGCTAATTGTTGGGATGCGGGAGCAGACCAAGTTGATATTTGCTGGTTCCTAAATGGTAAGCAATGCATCGAGATAAAAGATAATGGGACAGGAATGACACCGGATGAGTTTGAGAGGCGTTGGCATGAGCTGAATTACAATCGTCGAGATGCTCAAGGTATAGATGTGATTTTTCCTCAGGGAAATTTTGCGAGTGCCAGAAAAGTCTTTGGTAGAAATGGAAAAGGCCGACATGGTATGTTCTGTTTTGCTGATGAGTATTTTGTTGAAACCAAAAAGGATGGCTGGAAAAGCACCTTCAAAATTTCACGGGTGTTTGGAAGAACCTCTGCTCCATTTGAAGGGACTCGCTTGGATGTAGAACGTATTTCATCTCAAGAACATGGTACAAGAATATGGGCTAATTGTAATTATGATTTTTTGCTTGAAGAAGATCTACGAGACTTAGTGGGGTCAAAATTTATAGCGGATCCTTCTTTCACCGTCTTTGTTAATCAACGTAAGGTCGAACTTACTGATTTATCTCATTTATTTGATGAAAAAGAAATAACCATTAAAGATATTGGGCAAGTATATGTTCTAATGTTTGACACAGAGAACATTAGTAAATCTACTAAGCAACATGGTGTTGCATGGTGGGTAAATAACAGATTGGTTGGAGATGTTGCATGGAGAAAATTGGATGGAACAAGTTATTTGGATGGACGCATGTCAAATGCCAAAAGATTTACCTTTGTGGTTCGAGCAGATATTTTACAGGATCAAGTATTAGCTGATTGGAGTGGATTTAGGAAACCTTCTGCCATGACTAAAGAGGTGGCTAATGTAGTAGAGGATTATATTATTGATCGTTTGCATGACCTGTTCTTAAGTACATATAAAGATCGAAAGAAAAAAGCTGTGGAAGATAACAAGGCGGAGCTGGCTAATTTGTCACCAGCATCAAGAGGATTGATAGGACATTACCTTGATGAAATCCAAATAAAATGCCCTACAATTCGCCCTGAACACTTGTCAGCAACAGTAGAAGTGTTAGCCAATCTTGAAAGGAGTCGCTCTGGCTATGCATTGCTTCAGCAATTGGCTAGATTGAGACCTGGTGACCTAGATAGCTTGCATGAATTATTAGCTAAGTGGACGGTTCAGGAGGCGCAAGTTGTATTAGATGAATTACAAAAGAGACTAAAATTGATAGAACGCCTCGAGTCTCTAGTTGAGGATACCACAGCCAATGAATTGCATGATATACAACCACTATTTGAACGAGGTCTATGGATATTTGGTCCTGAGTACGAATCAATTGAATTTACATCTAATCGATCCTTAGCAACCGTATTGAAAAATTTGTTGCATGATTCACATAGTTCACTCTCAACGCCAAGAAGACGGCCCGATTTTGTCGCTTTACCAGATACATCTATTGGCATTTATTCACGCGATGCCTTCGATGAGAACGGAGACGTTATGGGCATTAGCAAGGTTCTTATTGTAGAACTCAAGAGGGGCGGGTTTGATATTACACGTGACGAGATTCGTCAAGCAGAAGATTATGAAATAGAGATTCGTAGAAGTGGCAAGATATCTCATGATACACAAGTTGTAGTATTTGTTTTAGGTGTTACTCTTGGAAATGATGCGCGTGCAAGCAGAAAAATAGGAGACAACACGTTCATCCATCCAAGAACGTATGGGACTGTACTTCGCCAAGCTCATGCAAGAACCTTTTTCTTAACGGACAAGCTGAAACAAGTTGTTGGCAGGGAGAGTCAGGTTGATCCTGAAATAGAAGCAATTATGGATACTTCAGCGATCCAAGCTCCTTTATGGTATGAATAAATTAGTTGGAGAAGTTTCTTATGCCAATACAATATCTAACAAATGAACGAGGAGAGAGGACTGGCGTCCTCTTGGATTTTGCCACCTACCATCAAATTCGCTTATCAGCGGTAGACGATCCTGAGTTGTTGGTAGGTATGAGCCAGGCGGAGCTAGAGGCACTGGCTGCAAGCCAATTGGCACCTAATGCCCAAGATCAATTAGAGGTTTTATTAACAAAGCAAAAAGCTGGCACACTCAGTCAGGAAAAGTCTGTCGAATTAGATAGCTTGTTGTCTCAAATTGATCAACTGACTATTTTAAAAACACGTGCCCGGTATACGTTAAATCATTTGATGGCTCCATAAGTGCATGAGTACCTATATTCCAGTTGCGTTGCGGAAGCACATCCAAGAGCAGTTTGCTCATTGTTGTGCTTATTGCCAGACAGCTGAATCACTTACCGTGGTGACATTTGAGATTGAGCATATCGTGCCTCAATCGGCAGGCGGTACAACAACGCCTGAGAACTTGTGCCTTGCTTGCCCTGCCTGCAATCGTTATAAAGCGGTGCAACAAACGGCCGTTGATCCCCTGACCAATCAAACAGTGTCCCTATTTCATCCACAACAACAGCGTTGGCTCGATCATTTTGTCTGGAACGAGGATGCCACCCAGATTGTTGGTACAACAGCTATTGGCCGAGCAACCGTCGAAGCACTAAAAATGAATCGCTCTCAATTGTTGCGTGTGCGGCGCATGTGGGTCAAAATGGGTGAACATCCTCCAGGGTAGTTAGCCATTATATTGATTGCGAAAGGAAGATAATATGCTGACAAAAGCGTTTGGTGTTTGCCCCCACGATTGTCCCGATGCGTGTGGTGTGATTACGGAAGTAGAAAACGGCCGTGCCGTCAATTTTTATGCCAACCCTGACCATCCCGTGACGCAGGGGTGGCTTTGCGCCAAGGTGCGCCCCTATCTGGATCGCGTTTACCACCCCGACCGGCTGCAATACCCGCTGCGGCGGGTGGGGGCAAAGGGAAGTGGCGATTGGGAGCGGATTAGCTGGGAGGAGGCGTTGGCCGAAATTGGCGACCGTTGGCGCGACATCATTGCCGAATATGGGGCGGAAGCGATTTTGCCCTATAGCTACAGCGGCACGCTGGGGATGGTGCAGAGGGATGTGTGCAACGGCCGTTTTTGGAACCGACTTGGAGCCAGCCAGCTTGAACGATCCATTTGTGGGGCGGCGGCAGAAACGGCCGTTAATGCCACCCTCGGCGTGCGTCGTTCCCCTTCCTATGACCATGTGGAACACAGCCAACTCGTCATTGTGTGGGGGCATAACCCCGTCAGCACCGCCCCCCACTTCATGCCCCATTTGCGCCAGGCGCAGCGGCAAGGG
>JAGQGA010000148.1 GCA_020432595.1 Anaerolineales bacterium
CCATAAAGGGATTGGTAACTTCGTTGCCGCCCACAACGGCGAGGAGGGTGATACGGTTTAGCAGAACGGCCGTTTCCCCCATTACCGCCACCGACACCTCATGAACATCAGCTTGCTTATAATGAATACCGCCACTTCGGATGATGTCCAGTTCTTGCGCCTTCCCCCAGGCGCCGCCCATATGAACAAACACTGACTTTTCATGGAAGAGCGCGTCAAGAGCCTCTACCTTTTGCTCTGCCATCCATGCCCATTTCTCCTTCGAGAGATTGATTAATTCTTGTTCCCAATTTTCATTTCCCATAAATTCTCTCCTTAACTATTCTTTTTCTGAGCCAGCCTCATACCGTTTATCGCTGACGAGTTCCACTTACTTAATTACAGTCAAGATTAAACAAGCCGTTCGTGTCCAGTTCCTCTGGCTCCTCGTATTTCAATTTTCGAGAGTTCGTTATCAATCTCACGCAGGTCATCGGCCGTCAGTTCAACATCCGCCGCGCCCATATTTTCTTGCAAACGATGCAGTTTGCGCGTGCCAGGAATCGGCACGATAAAAGGCTTTTGCGCCAGTAACCACGCCAAGGCGATTTGCGCGGGGGTGGCTTCGTGCTGAGCCGCGATCTGAGTGACCAAATCCACCAACAGTTGGTTGGCTGCCATCGCTTCTGGTGTAAAGCGGGGGAATATTCGGCGAATATCGCCATCACCAAAGGTTTGATCGGTGCGAACCTTGCCTGTCAGGAAACCCTGTCCCAACGGACTCCACGGAACAAAACCTACTCCAAGCTCCTCGCAAGTTGGTATCACATCAGCTTCTGACTCACGCGCCCACAGGGAATATTCATTCTGCACGGCCGCCACAGGCTGAACGGCATGGGCGCGGCGGATGGTCTCTCCACTCACTTCGGACAAGCCAAAATGCCGCACTTTGCCCTCGTTGATCAGCTCTTTGACCGTCCCCGCAACCTCCTCAATCGGCACATTCGGATCAACGCGATGTTGGTAGAGCAGGTCTATCGTGTCAATATTTAGGCGTTTTAAGGAAGCATCCACCGCTTGACGAATGTGGGCTGGTTGGCTATTCAACCCGCGCCGCGCCCGTGTCACGGGATCAACGTCGAAGCCAAATTTGGTGGCGATGACAACCTGATCGCGCACAGGAGCCAACCCTTCGCCAACCAATTCCTCATTGGTGAAGGGGCCATAGACCTCAGCCGTATCAAAGAAGGTGATGCCCAATTCAACGGCCGTTCGCATTAGGCTAAACATTTCTTTCCTGTTTGTCTGGCAGTGTGCCGTAATTGGCACTCATGCCCATACAACCCAATCCGATAGCGGATACTTCTAATTCTCCAAGTTTTCTCTTTTGCATTTTTAACCTCGTTTTTGTAGATAGTGATTAATAACGGTGGCCGCTGGCGCAGTGTGTTATTGGGGAAGCGGGGCGTTTTGTGGGTGAACGGCCGTTTCAATTCTATTCAGCTCGTTGTTTGTTTCTACTGTCAATTACTGTGTCATAGCACACCTTCTTTTTTTAACTTCTTGCCTGAAATAATGGGGTACGGCTAAGGGCGAGCAAGCTGCCGCCACCAAAACTGAGGATACTGGCCGCGACGAAAATGATGATGTAGCTTCCTTCGCTTGCCAGAGCCGCAAAAGTAGCCGATGCCGTGAAAGTAGAAACCACAGTAACAACATCCATCAGCGCAGTTGATAATCCCACCCATCCCTTAATGGCTTCTTGCATATAACTGATGGTGATGCTGAGTAGGGCAGCCGTAGCAATGGCATTCAGCCCTTGTAACCAGAAAACATGCGAGACCGATTCGGCATAAAAAAGGAGCAGCAAGTATAAGGCGTAAATCAGCCCATTCACCACCAAAATACGCTCCTTAGAAAACCTAGATAGTGCCAACCCCCACAGCAACATAAAAGGCACTTCAAGCCCGGCGGCGATGCTGGCATTGATACCCACATCCCTCAGCGTACCCCCATAATCGTTGATGATCGCCAAAGGCAAGGTCGTTAGATGGAGAGCCAGAGCTACTCTAAGCAAGGTCACCCCGCCAATGCCCACCAGCCGTTCACGTGGAATCCGCCAACTCGTCGTGGCAGATTTGTCTTCCTTCTTTCCAGTGAAACCAATCTTCGTTTTTGAATCTGTAAACAATAGGCCAAAGATCAAGGTGAAACTGATATGAGCCAGCGCGGCGACGGCGAAAAGATCAAAGACCGTGTAGGTGCTGGCAACCCAGCCCGCTACAGGTGGCACAACGATCCAAGCGACCGTAAATAGGGTGCGTAAAACCGACACCATAAACTCGGCTCGGTCGGGGTGTCTCTGATCGTAGTAGACCCGCGAAAAGGAAAAGGTTTGGGAAAAGAGTGCCCCACCAAAAGGCAAGATGGCACAAAAGGCGATGATGTAGATCAGTGGGGTGGGGAAGAGGTAGATAAGGCCATAAGCAAGTGCCCCCAAGCTGGCGCAGGCAATGACTAAAAATCTACGGTCAGAAACCCGGTCAGCGAAATAGCCCAATACGAGCGAAGCGATGGCCGTACCGACCGAGGTCAGGGTCATAATCACCGCATAGATCGAATTGGACATGCCCAGGTTATCAATAGCGACGATAGCCCGGTAAGGGGCAACAGACGCAGACGATAGGCCAATTAGAAATAGACTACTGCCTAAAATTGTCCCAATCGGCAACCACTTTGTAGATTTTTCTCGCTCTTCAACTTTTTGATTAATCATTCTTCTGTCCGCTTTTTGAGTTAAGGTCTGTTTCTTTCCTAGTACCGATTAGCGACTACTGTGATACCCGCCATCGCTTCTTTGATTTGGGCGAGGCCAACGGCCGTTAACGCCACATCCAGCGCACCAAAATTATCATCCAAATATGCCAGCTTGCGTGAGCTAGGAATCGACACAGCCCAAACAAATCCGCGAGATTTTCATCCCTGTGTTTCCTAATCGTATGTATCCGATTTTTTCTTCCTTTGCGTCTTTGCGTGAGTTACGAATGCGCGATCACAGGATGCGGCCGATACGGTTCTTCCAGATGTCTAACCTCGTCATCCATCAGATTAACGGTTAGCGCGGCCAGCGCATCATCCAGATGGTGGGGCTTGGTCGTCCCCACAATCGGAGAGACGATATTGGGCTTGGCATACATCCAGGCCAGCGCAACCTGCGCCATCGGTATTCCCCGTGCTTCCGCTACTTCCTGAACGCGCTCAACAGTGGTCAGGTTGTCTGCCTGCTCGTAGCGGCTTTTGGCGAGGCTATCACTCTGGTAGCGAGCGGTTTCGTCCACTTTCTCAGGTTTACGCGCCAATACCCCACGTGCCAACGGCGAAAAGGGAATTACGCCCACGCCCTGATCTTCGCAGAGCGGCATCATCTCGCGCTCTTCTTCGCGGTAGAGCAAGTTGTAATGATTTTGCATAGAGACAAAGCGCGTCCAACCGTGCAGATCGGCCGTGTATTGGGCTTTGGCAAACTGCCAGGCAAACATCGCTGAACCACCGATGTAACGCACTTTGCCCGCTTTCACGATGTCATGCAATGCTTCCATGGTCTCTTCAATGGGTGTTTCATAATCCCAACGGTGAATCTGATATAGATCCACATAATCCGTACCGAGGCGTTGGAGACTGGCGTCAATCGCGCTCATAATATGTTTGCGGGAAAGGCCGTAGTCGTTGGGGCCTTTGCCCATCGGTTGGCGAACCTTGGTGGCAATCACCACTTCATCCCGTTTGGCGAAATCGCGCAGGGCATTGCCGGTAATGATCTCGCTCGTTCCGCTGGAATAAACATTGGCGGTGTCGAAGAAATTGATGCCCGCTTCCAATGCCCGTTGAATATAGGGTCGGCTTTGTTCTTCATCCAAAACCCACGAATTGTGTTCGCTCCGTTGCCCAAAGCTCATGCAGCCCAGGCAAAGGCGCGAAACCTTTAAGCCACTTTTTCCTAATCGTACATATTCCATTTTCTGCTCCTTTTTTCCCAAAACGGGAAACCTTTGGCTACTCCTTGAAGAGTTCCTTGGCGACCAAGATGGCAGAGATTGCTCGCGGCCAGCCGGTATAGAAAGCCAGGTGGGTCATCACTTCGGCAAGCTCAGTTTCTGAGAGACCATTTGCCTTCGCCAGTTTTAGATGGCTTGAAAGCTGCGCTATATTTCCATTGGCAATGAGTGCCGCAACCGTGATCAGGCTGCGATCCCGTGGCGACAATTCTGCGCGTGCCCACACATCGCCGAAGAGGACATCATCCGTAAGTTCCGCCAATTTGGGCGCGAAATCGCCCATTAGTTGCTGTGCTCGTGATTGTTCTTTTTGTTCAGACATTTTCTTTCTCCATTCGTCTGCTGTGAGATGGTTTTAAAAATCCAACTTTCGTTATAAGGGCCTGAGCAACAGTTTTCAGGTATGGCTGTTTGTTCGGGTCTTCTGCTCTCGATACAAAATATACAGCCCGCTGCCAACCGTCAAAAACGCGCCGATCCACGTTGCCAATGATGGGATTTCGCCCCAAATGGCAAAACCCCAAAAGATGCTAAACAGCAAGGCCACATATTCAAAGGGAGCGGCCGTCGAAGCTTCGGCCAGGCTATAGGCGCGGGCGATGAGATACATGCCGCTGGCCCAAATCAACCCTAAGCCAGCCATAATCAGCACATCCAACAGCGTGGGCATCGTCCAGGCGCGTAAAAGAAAGGCAATACTGGGATGGGCATTGGGAATTTCGCCGACAAAGATTGACAACGGGGTCAAAACAATGGCGGCCACCAGATAAACCAGCGTACTGTAATAAGCCATCGTCGCGCTGCTGTCCGTTGTTCGCAGTTGCCGCGTCACCATCACATTAAGTGCGTAGGTCAACGTTGTTAGCAAGATAAAAACAGAGCCGATATTGAAGGTCGTTGCCCCCGGCCTGATGATGATCAGTACGCCAATAAACCCAATGAATAGGCTAAGCCAGCGGCGCGGCCCGACTTTTTCGCCCAGCCAAACAACCGATAAGAAAGTGATAAGGAGTGGTGCTGAGTTGCGAATGGCACCGACATCGGCCAGGGGGATGGCAGCTAGTCCCATCATGTAGGTTGTAAAGGAGACAAATAGCAATAAGCCCCGCACATATTCCAGCTTGTATCGCTGCGTCGTCGGCCACCCGCGTCGTCCTTCTAAGCGAAAAAGGGCTAGGGTGCAAGGTAGGGCCACCAAGTTACGAACGATGACAATTTCCAACACGGGATAGTCACCGCCAATCCATTTGATGGCAATATCTTGGAGGGAAAAGACAAACATGGCTAACATGAGGAAGCTAATCCCCTGAAGATTGGTGCTCATTTTGTTCATAGTTACCTTTCAATAATTGGCAGAATCAGGTGCGACGGCCGTTTTTTATCATGAAAAATGTGATTAACGGCCGTTTCATACACCTCCGCCGTCTCAATCGCCATATCCCCACCCGTGTTGCTGTTGCGGTCAAAGCGCGGGAAGTTACTGCTGGACACCTCCAGCCGCAGGCGATGACCCGGCAAAAAAACATTGGCCGTGACCCACAAGTTGAGCCGCAACTCGTAGATTTCGCCCGGCTCCAGCAGTTCCGGTTCTGTGAATGAGTGGCGGTAACGGGCGCGGAGGATGCCTTCGGTGAGGATGAGGGAACGGCCGTTTGGGTACACATCCACCAGCTTGCCCGTAAAATCAGTATCCCGCGCCGATGAAGAGACAAACAGGCGTAGTTCAATCGGGCCAGTTACTTCGAGGGGGTGTTGTAAAACGGCCGTGCTGTATACCAACACGTCATCACGCAACTCAACCTCGCGCTGGTCGCGTGGCCCCGTGGCATTCCCCCCAGGCAAAATCACCTGCCCCCCAACCGTCGGCACAGGCCGCAACGGATTGTACAGATAGACATCGGCTGGCTCGTCACTCGGCAGTTCGGTGGAGAGCGTACCGTCGCCGTGTAGCGTGTTGGCGCGTCCACCGCTGTGCAGATAGTAAGGGCGGTACTGCGTGTCAGGCAGCGGCCAATCGGCTTCGCTGCGCCACTCATCAATCCCCATTACAAAGATCATCACCGGCGGCTCTTTGTCTATGCCATTGTCTTCTCCCTTCAGCCAGCGATCAAACCAGCGCAAATGAATCCCAGGCAGATCAATCGCTGCCGCGCTGCCCGCCCAGCCAAATTCGCGCTCAGGGAAACTGCCGCTAAAGTTCATATGCGTCCACGGGCCGATGATGACGCGCTGATTCTGCCGCGCCTTGTCAGAGCCACCCCGATCCCTCAGCCCCATGTAATTCTGGAAGGTGCTCCACGGGAAAATGTCGTACCAGCCGCTCATGTGAAGGGCTGGCACGGCCATCTGTTCATAGTTGGCCGTAATAGACGACTGCTGCCAATAGGCATCGTCGCTACGATGGGTCAGCCATTCGCGGTAGAAGGGGGCATACGCCTGAATCAGCGGATGGGTCGCCAACGGCCGTTCATTGAATGCGCCATCTACGTCCAACGGAATGTCGCTATTGATGGGTGTCTCCCCACGCGCCACCCGCCGCTCGATTTCGGCGGGGACGATGTTGGCGACCACCCAGCGCAGATCATGCAGAACCTTGGCCCCACCCTGATAGGAACAGCCTTCGTAGCCGTCGGAAAAGGCAATCGCTGGGGCGATGGCTTGCAATGCAGGAGGGTTTTCACGCGCTGGCAGCAATTGAGTGCCGCCGAGATAGGAGCCGCCGAACATGCCAACCTTGCCATTTGACCAGGGCTGAACGGCCGTCCACGCCAACATATCCACGCCATCGGCCGTCTCCTGAATGTGCGGGTTAAACACCCCTTCGGAGGCGTAACGGCCGCGCACATCCTGCACCACCACCACATAACCCGCCTGCACCGCCCGTAAAATATCAAAGGTAACGCTGCCGCCCACGATGCCTTCTTTGTTGTAGGGGGTGCGTGCTAATAAAACGGCCGTTGGCTTGGCTCCTTCCCGCCGATAGACATCCGTTGCCAGCCCCACCCCGTCCCGCATGGCGACCATGATGTTTTTCTCGATTAGAATGTTTGTCATTGAACTACCCCTGTCGCTGCTGAGTGCAGACTTGTACCAAAATCACAAGCGACCTGTACCAACTCCGCGTTGTCACGGGCTAATCGGCCGTTAGGTAGCATCAGTGTGTCTTCAAGTCCTATTCGTGTCGCGTATCCTTGCGAGAACGCATACTTCAGCAGCATCCATGCCGTCGCATCCTTACCATGCAAGAGGCGTGGCGTTGTGACCCATCATCAAGCACCTGCTCGATGGATTGAGCAATCGCCAGTGCCTCAGCTATATTTGTCGTCAATATCGGCTCAATTTGAATGTGGTTGCACTCCTGTGCTACATCCGCTGCAACCATCAACCGCGCATCTTCGGCACTGAATAGACCAGCCTCTACGCCGACCCCACGTGCAAGTAACGCTTGGGCCAATTCTACTGCCCCAGGCTCACCGAAATTGACTCCTGCTGAGTCGGGTAGGACTGACCATTGGCGAACGCAAGTCAGACGACGACCCACATCCCCTTCAATCCACGCCGCTGTACTCACTTCAAGAGGCACACCAGGGCATCTCTTTCTCAGTTCCAGTAGTGCTATCTCAATCACATTGGCTTCCAGAGATTCAACGCCCTCATGATTTCTAGGGTGTATGTGCAGGGCAACCGCCCCAGCATCAATCGCTCGGCATCCCTCTTCGCCAAGTTGGCTTGGGGTTATCGGCAGTGCCGGATGGCTGGCAACGGTGCGTGATCCGTTCAAGCAAGCTCTAATCCACATTGACTATCCCTACTATTGGGCAATGCCCATCTCCTCGACAAAGCCAAAGACCCCCATCCCCGAATAGCCACGTGGCAGCGGCGGTGCTGGTTCAAAGGTGGATTGCAGCATCTGATTTGATTTTGTCTCGCTGCTTTTGACGATGCCATACAGCACTTCCAGCGCGTGATAGGCCATCTCTTTATTGGCGCGGTTTGTTCTGCCCATTCGCATTGCCCAAGCCATTTCGGCCACGCCCAGCCCCCGACATTCATCAGAGAAGGCATGGCTTTGTGGCACGGCGGCCGGCTCCTTGTTGCCCTTCAAAATAACACGAACCTCGCCTCCAAAACCATTGGGGTCAGCCATATACAGGATGCCCATCGTGCCAAATAGAACTAGACTAGGCTTTTCTGGCAAAATAAAGATGGAGTTGGTGTCAAACAAGACGTTGCCCACTGTGCCCCGCGCAAAATGCAGGATGCCAGCCATGAGATTTTCGCTTTTAATCTGGAACGGTTCGCCAAATTTCTCCAGTGAATAGTTCGGTCTCTCTGGCCTTCTTGTTTGTACAACCCCAGACACTTCCGTGACCGGTCCCAAGATGCTCAACAGCGCGGTGATGTAGTAAATGCCCACATCAAAGCCAATGCCTCCACCTTCCTGCGCCGTAAAAGGGAAGGCGCGATTGAGAATCTCGCCATCTCTCGTCAGCGCACAGTAACAGGACGAAACTTCGCCAATCATGCCGCTATCCACTACATAGCGAGCCGTTTGAATGGCTGCCCCTAAAAAGGTATCGGGAGCCGCACCCAAATAGAGGTTGTTTTGGTTGGCGATTTGCACAAGCTCGGCGGCGTGTTCTAGCTTGACGGACAAAACCTTTTCGGTGTAAACGTGCTTGCCCCCTTCGAGAAGCTGTTTGGTAACAGGATAATGGGCGACCGGTGTCGTCAGATTAACCACAATTTCGATGGACTCGTCCGCCAATATCTCCTCCATCGTCATCACTTTGATACCGTATTTTTGGGCGGCGGCTTGCGCCTTCTCCTCATCAAGATCACAGCAACCAACAACATCAAGGATGTTAAATTTAGTTGTCATCGTTTGCAGATAGGCATTGCTGATCACGCCGCAGCCGACAATGGCTGTTTTTACGGGTTGAATTTTCATCGTTTTTACTTCCTTCTTGGGTTAATTTTTGTTCTCGCTAATCCTTAAGCCGATAAGCGACAAAGGCGATGGTGCGGTTATCTGGCGACCAGGAGTTGACGTTGATTGTCCCTTGTCGTAATGTTTCAATATCTATTGGGTTGCCTCTACTATTTTAATTCAGCCAGCGGAACGGCCGTTTCGCTCAATAACGCGGCAAACAACTCCCCATAATCCCCTTGGTGATTCACGCTAAGTTCAAGACCCAACTGCTCTTTGGCATCCACATAACTGTAAGACCCACCAGGAAAGTAGCCAATATGATAGGGAAGCCCCACCCCAATCTCCGAGAGCGTTTGTTGAAAAACTTTACGGTCATCAACCAGCAGACAAAAATGAAAGACCCCCTGTCCATTTTTCTCCAGAAATGTCCGCCACGGGCTGGGGGTCTCCCCTGGCTGGATCAGTTCCAGCACAAAACCATCAAGCTGATATTTAGCCACCTGACAATCTTTGTATTCCGCTGATTTACCGTGGGTGTAGTGAAGAATGCCATCGGGAAAGATCGTTTCTATCTTCGCCTCCGGCATCCCCAACACTTTTGACCAATTGGCATTAGCCTGCTTTACATCGTGCACCACCACACATATTTGGGTAATGCTTCTGTTCTTTACCATAAGGCTTTCTTCCTCTTTTTCAACATTTCATCTCAATCTATACCCGTAAAGGGTCTAAACTGGCATTTTTGTGGAGACCAGAGACTGGGAATCTCCAGTCTCCAATCTCCTTTCTCAGAATGCCAATTTATGACT
>JAGQGA010000149.1 GCA_020432595.1 Anaerolineales bacterium
CTTTGGCTCTGAGCAGATCGGGCGGGGTGACAGTTTGATATTGACTAACGCTGCCAAACCTAAAATCCCCGCTGGTGTTGATGTAGAGACCGACCTCATAGGCGACCACGTCAATATAGGTCTTCAAGCCCCAGGTGGTACCACTGCCGCGCTGGAATTCGCCAAAGTCGGTGCCTACCTTCAAAAAGAGATCGAACGGTGGAATGCTAATGCAAGTCCGCCCCACAAATGGAATCTTGATACAGCCTTCCCAAACATCTCCTTTTTCGACCCCAATTCTGAGTTTGCCACCCCCGACCATGTGGAAGCTGCCATTTTGTGTCCAGGCGGCAAAGTATGCCTCGCCTTTAATGACAACCATGTCAACGTATAGCTCGGCCTTGAAGATGGCATCGGCATCGCCCGGTTTTTTCTGCCCCACGCGCAGGCCGGCCTCGATTTCGGCGGCTGTGAACATGGAAAAGATTTCGGCTGTGGCGGCAAAGTCTATTTGCATATAACGGCCGTTTGTTGCTGCTTCGATGCCCAACGTTGGTTCACTGGCTACGGCCGGCTCGCCCAACACATCGAAATTACTTTCAAACTCCACTGCCAGCTCAAGACGGACAACATCGGCATTGTTTAACAAGGCAAAGGTACCGCTGATTTTGCTAATGGAAAAACCGGTGCCGCTGATGGGAATTTTGCACTCGGCACTGATCGTTGCGCTAAACCCATTCCCCCCTGCTGAAGCGGCGGCCACAGCCGCACGGTTCGGAGCTGGCTCAACATCTGCTACCAGATTGCCCCCGACATCAACATAGACGGTGAGAGCCACTCCAAAACCACCGTAACAGCCCGGTGTATTTTCCGGTAGATTCTTGATAGCAACCACACCAGCAGCTTTGATGATTAGTTGACTGCCGTCTCGTTTGAAGCCACCGCTGACTTTGAACTTGACGCTGCCCAAGTCAATGGGTGGCAAGGCAAATTCACCCCCGCCCAGGCTAAAATCACCGTTACCAATGCGGAGGTCATAAACGGCCGCTTTTGCCTCCCCCCATGCTTTAGGTGTTGCTAGGCTGGCTTCCGTTGCCTGAAGCACCCCGTTGCGAAGAACAACGCCATCCGTCGTAATGGACAAGCCCACGACCGTTATGTCAAAATCAGGGACTTCGGCGTTGATTTGGCCCTGTGAGTTAATGGTAAAAGTGCTGAACAAGTCCACCGTTTTCCCAGAAACCGAGACCCGCAGTTTCCCCCCCACTTCAAAGGAAAGAGAGGAACCCGTTTTGATGTACAAGATGCCGCTGAGAAGGAGCTGCACCGTGGCGGAATTGCCGGCCAGCGGGATATTGGCGAGATCAACTTCCTCCAGACCCTCATCAATCGCCAAACCTTTCTCATCAATGACGATATTGTTGACGGTTATGGATCGGGAGCTAAGCGAAGAAGGAAGGGTTAACGGAGCCGTCGGCAGACTGAACTGACCGTTGGCAAAGGGCATGTTCACCAGGCGCAAAGTGGAGCCATTGAGCTTGAGTGAGAAGTCGGCCATCGTGCCGCTCAGCGCCCCTTGGCTCAACTGGCCGGTGAACGTAACCGTTTGCGTATTGTCGGGCAAGAGGATGCGCGTCTTGCCCGTTAGATTAAAGATGTAGTGGGGAGACCCCCCGCCATTAGCCACGGTAAGTTGGGCTTCCAGATTGTGAATGACTGCGCTGCGCCCCACACGAACATCGGGGAATGGAATTTTGGCTCCATTAGCCCCAATGCTCAGGCCAGCGGCGGTAATGGTGATTTGGCGCACCGTCACGTTGGCCTTGCTCAAGGTCAACACCCCGGCATCAGTGGCGACACCATCATTCGTCAGGAGTCCTCCGGTCAGTGCTAAACTGGCTCCCGCAAGATTGAAGGTCATCTGGCTAGTGACGACGCCGTCTATGTTGCCAGCACCATCAATGGCAAATTCTGCGTCGGCTGCCAGCGTGTTTTCTGGCAGCGTGATGTTCAATCTCCCCTTTGCTTGCACAGCATAGACACCGCCAAAGAAACCAATCGTGGCTTCCACGTTACTGATGTTGAGTGTTTGACCATTTCCCAGCGGAATGTTTGGCAGCGGAATTTTTTCCCCAACAGCCCCGATCCGCACATAGCTGGGGGTGATGAGGAGGTCGGCGGCGTTGCTTGTACCGCCACCCAAGGCGGCCGGCAGGGTGATGGTGATGGTGTTGGCGCGAATGATGCCAGCTTCAATAGTCAGATTGTTGGCTTCTATTTCCAGCGCCGAGAGCGTTAAGGTGAGAGCGGCAATGGTGCCGGAGAAGCTGCTGTCGGGCGACAGTTGCCCTACGACTGGGGCAGTTGTGCTGATGCCGGGCGGGGTGATGATAATGTTGGCCGCCACGGCCGCGCTGCCATCGGCCAGCGAAATGCCGGTATAGGTCAAGCCGCCGTCGAGGTTAAACCCGGCCAACTCGGTGATCTCAGTTGTTACAGTCCCCACGGATGCCAGGGTAGGCACGCTGGCATCGCTGATTTGGAAATCACCGACAAAGTAGGTCAGCCCCGTGGCTAGAGCCGCTACCGAACCATGACCTGACAAAGCGGGTTGCCCGGCTGCTGGCGGGTCGCCATTCTCAACCCCTTCCTGCCAAGTGATAGCGTCTAAACCGCCCGTTAACTGGATGGTATAAACAGGGTTGTCAAGTTCATCCAAGATGCCGAGTTCCACGCCGCCCAGTGCCGTGACCACACCATCTACCGTTTCAAAGCTGTTGGCGGCCACAACCACATTGCCCACGACGCGGTGGGTACGATTCGCGGAAAAGACGAGGACAGGGGGACTGGTGGCACTGTTGTTGGCGGCATCGGCATCAAAGGTGACGGGATTGCTGCTTTGGTCAGCGATGGTGGCTTGCGCCCGCACCGTGCCATTGCCATTCATTTGCACATAGATGTCAAAGGTTGTCCCGGAATTGGGATTTATTTGATCGAGATCGCACAGGGCATTGACCCCACTAAGGGTACAAGTGGCCCCATTGGCTCCCTGATACAACCCGCCGTTGGGCATGGTGATGGTGGCTAACACGTCGCGGCCGGCACCGGTGCCAGTGTTGGAGATAGCCACAGTGTAGGTGACCACATCTTGATAGTCAACCACAACCGCTTCGGTTGTCAGCGAGATGCCCAAATCGGTTAGTAAGTCTGGGTCAATGGTCAGATCAATACTTGCTTGTGCCAAATTGTTGGCTGGGGTGCTGTCTAAGGTGGTGGCAGCGGCAAAGGCTGGCACAGTGGCCGGGGTGTTTGCCCCGTTAACAATGTTGGCTGTGACCACAAAGGATTGGGAAGCGGCGGCGGCTAAGTTGGTGATGGTACAACTGACCAACCCGCTGCTTTGGCTACAGTTGCCGCTGTTGCTGCTCACATACTCAAACCCAAATGGCAGCCACATCCCAATGGTGGCACTTTCTACCGTTGTTGCCCCGTCGTTGGTGACGGTCATCGTTAGTTGTGTTTCTGTGGGCCATTGCAGGGTGGTGGGGGCATTGATGGCGACGCGCAAATCGGCCGTTTCGGGGTCGAGTTTGCCCACGTTGGGTGTGTCGCGTCCCCCAATTTTCTCAAAGCCACCCCCCGCGTACAGATCACCGCCGACCAAGGCCACTGCCTCGATCCGATTATTCGTTTCATAGAGACCGCCCACACCGGTGATGAACTGTGTCCCTGTCCAGATGGCGAGGTCAAAGGCGGTGTTGCCACCCGCTTCGTCAAAGTCACCAACCACGGCCAGCAAACCACCAGTGGCATACAGATCGGTGATTTCGGCATTCTGGGTAATGTTGTCAACGCCGTTCACAGGGGTGTACTGATGGCCGTCCCAGAAGATGAGTCCATCGGCTGCGGCAGTAAAGGCACCACCAATGGCTAAACGGCCGGCGTACTCGGTGAAAGCGTTGACCGGTTTGTCCAAGCCAGTGGGGTTGTTGGTATCAGTGACGGTTTGCCAAACCGTGCCATTCCAGCGAGCAATGTAACCCAGCAAATCGCCACTGTTGAAGTCGCCACCCGCATACAACTCGCCGCCGTAAACGGCCACGGCACGGACATTGCTAATGTCTGTACCTACTGCTTGCCAGTTGCCACCCACAGCGGGGTTAAAGGCGCGTACCCCAAAGTCGCCGCCCACATAAAAGGTGCCGTCGGCGGCGCGGGTCAGGGTTTTGATGGTGTCAGCAGGCAGGTTTGCCCCCACAGCTTGCCAGGCCGACCCTGTCCATTGGGCAACCCCAGCCGTAAAGTCACCAGCAGCATAGAGCGTATCATCATCCGCCAGCCACAAGGCGTGGACGGGGGCATCGAGACCGGGCAGGGTAGTCCAGTTTGTGCCGTCAAAAGAGGCAACGTAATCGCTGAAAGCCCCAGCGGCAAAGAGGGTGTTGCTGCTGGTGACGGCCAAATCATAAACGGCACCATCGAGACCAGGAATGGTGACCCACGGGGTAAACTCGTAGGCTCCCATATCTACGGTGCTGTTCATGATGCGGGGGTTGCCGTCGAGGTCGTAGGCATTGAGGGGAACGGCACTGTTATCACCCGCATCAACGGCGGGGGAGGCTTCTAGCAAGCGGAAATTATCGTCCAGCGTGCCGGGGATATTGTCCTCCCCATCAGCATCTTCAAATTGGGGATCGGCACCCATGATGCCAGTACCTGATTGGCCCGGAATAATACTGTAGCTCCAATTATGCGCTCCGCTCCAAACATAAATATTTGGACCGGATGTATTGGCGGTATTGTTCCAGAAAATGCTGTTGGTGATGCTGACCATGCCGTTCATGTAGAGACCACCACCAGAAGCTGATGCTTGGTTGCCAGAAACGGTGACGTTGTTTAGGGTTAGCAAATAATCCGTATTAAATGCGTCTGGGCTTTTATAATAGATTGCCCCGCCATTACCAGCAGCGGTACTATTGCCGGAGAAGAGAACGCTGTTTAATGTTGGCTGCATCTTGAAGGACGTTCCCCCATCCGTATAGAAATCGAAGTAGATGCCACCTCCATTTTCTCCTGCCTCGTTGCCAATAAACTTTACATCCATCAGCGTGGGATTAATTTCACTGTCTGTGCCATACGCGACAGCCCGAAACCCTCCCCCGCTTCCCGAAGCGACGTTTTCTATAAAGGTGACATGGTTAAGCGTGGGGTTTGCTTTACCCCCGTTCCCCGTATAAATGGACAGCCCACCCCCATTCGGTGTTGTATTGTAAGTAGGTTGGGTGATGTTTTTATAAAAAGTCACATTGTAGAGCAAAGGGCTGACTTCACTCCCAAAATTTGCAGCATGTATGGACATTCCTGCGCCCTCATAAGTTCGTTTGTTGGCTTCAAACAGCATATTCTCTAATGTTGGGTTGCTCTTCCCCCCCCCAAACGCTGAAACCCGAAGCCCGCCACCTTTGTTGCCGATAAATTTTAAGTTGCGTAAAGTAGGGTTACATTCCTGACTGCTATTAGTTGTATAACAAGTAACTGCGCTGTCAGACGAACCAAACCAGTCTGCGCCCGTGAGGATAAATCCATCCAGGATAGTATCGTTGGGATTTGATTGTCGATCGGAACCAAAGTCTACAATGCGCCGGCTGTTAATGCCTACGATATGGTCAGTTGTAGTAATCACCCCGTTGGCGGTGATGTCATCTCCACCGATGTCGCCACTAAGGATGGTCGTATGGGTTTCCCAATCTCGTTGGTCGCGGGTGGTCTCATTGCCGACAAAACCACCATACAGAATCACGCTTGCTGGTTTAAAGGAGTCCTCATAATCTGAGCCGGCCGTATAAATACCCTCTGCTACCCACACTTCCTGGCCACAGAAGAAACTCTGTTGGATACTTAAGTTTAGGTCTGTATAGGCATCCGCCCAGCTACTGCCATCATTAGCTCCTGTAGCGCTGTCATCTACAAAGATGGCGGCAAAGCCACAGCTGTTGCGCTGGAACTCGTAAGCTCCGGCATCTACAATGGGAGCGGTACCACTACCCGTATCGGGTACAGACGTGTCGTTATAAAAACGGGGGTTGCCGTCTAAGTCACCCGTCAGGGAGGGGGGTACAGCGGCGTTGTCCCCCATATCTATGGCGGGGGAGCCAGAAACCAGGCGTAAGTTGTCGTCTGCTGTCCCAACAATGTTATCTTCCCCATCGGCATCCACAAATGTGATTGCCGTCTGAATGACATTTGCCCCCACGTTTATTGCGGCTGCATCCTGAAGGGGATCTAGAATGGAGTGAGCCATGTTGACCGCAGCAGATGAAGTTTTGTATATTCTTTGACCTTCCCCAAAGATGGTGTTGCTGACGTTAACTGTAGCCGATCCATAGACTTGGAGTGCATCATAAATTTCATTTTCGCTCAATGTCACATTGTTCATTGTTAGGACACTGTTGCTTTCCCCTTCATGGAGGATTGCCTTGCCATAGTAGGGGGAGAAAATTGATGTTAAATGATTGCCGGAAAAGAGGACGTTGTTTAAGGTGGGAGAGGATAGGCCGTTAACCCCATAGTTAAAGAGGGCACCACCATAGCTTGTTGCCTGATTGCCGACAAAAATGACGTTGGCTAAGCTAGGGCTAGAGACCCCATTCGTTCCATAGTTGTATAAGGCACCACCATTACCGCCGGCCGCATTTGCTTCAAAAACCACGTCGGTCAAGGTCGGACTCGCTTCACCACTATTTCCATCGTTGAAGATAGCCCCCCCATTAAAGCTGCGAGCCTGGTTGTTGGTAAAGGTGACATCGGTCAGGGTGGGGTTGGATTTCCCCCCATTCTTGCCATCGTTGTAGATGGCACCCCCATTGTTGTCGGTTTGGTTGCCGGTAAAGGTAACGGTGTTTAATGTTGGGCTGGCTTCCCCATTACCGCCATTGTTGTAGATGGCACCACCCCAGGAGCCGCTGGCATCTGTGGTTTGGTTGTTGGTGAAAACGACATCGGTTAGGCTAGGGCTGGCTACGCCACTGTTGCTGCCATAATTGTAGATGGCACCACCTGCCTTAAAGGCGCGGTTGTTGTCGAAGGTGACATGGGTCAAAATCGGGCTGGCTTCGCCATTGTTGGCATCATTGTAGATGGCACCACCGCTAAAGTTGAGGGCGCGGTTGTTGGTAAAGTTGACATCGGTCAAGACGGGGTTACTGCGCCCGCTATTGTAGCCATCGTTGTACATGGCACCATAGTTTGTGCCTTTGTTGCCTATAATGGTCAAATTATTTAAGGTGGGGCTACATTCATTGCCAACTGCCCCGCCACCATCACAGAAAAGGGCGGCTCCGCGATCATAGGGGTAAGCACTGGCAGCATACCCACCGGTTATGGTAAAGCCATCGAGTACGGTGTTGGTGGTGACAGGGGTGCCGATGCCATTCAAGTAGACGATACGATGGCTGTTAGTGCCTGAAATATGGTCGGGGTCGGTGACAACCCCGTTGGTTGTGGTGTCGTTGCCATCCATGTCGCCACTGAGGATGGTGGGGTTGGCTTGCCAGTCGCGCTGGTTGCGGGTGGTTTCTGTGCCAGCAAAGCCGCCGTAGACCTCAATGCCGGGATAGATGTTAAAGCTGTCGGTATTGAGGGTGCCGGGGGTGTAGATGCCAGCGGCTACCCAGACCTCTACCCCACAGCTTTGGGCTGCGGTTAGGCCGTCGTTGAGGTTGGTGTAGGCATTGGCCCAGTTGGTGCCGTCGTTGGTACCGGTGGCATTGCTTTTGACGTAAACGGCCGTTGTAAACGCACAAGTAATAGCGGCTTGCTGTTGACGGATTGCAAAGTTGGTAGGCAAGATTGTTTTGCTCTTATCTTCCTTAGGGGACAGGGGCAAATTGTTGGCTGCTTCTGCTGGATCAAAGGCAGATGACAACTCAGGGGCGGCTCCAACATCATCGGCAGAAGAAACGGCTTGTTCAGCTTCGGTTGTTGGCCGAGGGGGGTCTATGGAGGGAAAAGGGCTGCCGCTTGTGGGTTCAGCGAGAGGCGTAGCTGGCACTGCCATCGGTGCTTGCAGTGGGGCATAAGGGCCAAAGGGTTCGGGGAAGCTGTTGACCGGTGGGGCAAGCTGGGGGCGTTGTGGTGCTGCGGCAGAGGGTTCGCCGGACTGAGCGGGGGTGATATAGCCTCGTTCGGCCAGTTTAGACTCGAAAACCTCCTCAAAGATGGCGGGGTCGCCCTTGGGCTGGGCATCAAGTTGCCAGGCACCGGAGACATTGCCCTGCTCGTCATAGGCGGTGGAAGACCAATTGTAGTTGCCCTCGTCGTCAAAGGAGCCATCCGTATTGGCGGTTTGAACTGCGTCGGGGTTCGCTAGGGCTTCCTCAACCGCTTGGTCAAGGTAGCTAACGATTTTGGCCTCCAGTGGCTCATCTGCGGCGGCGTTGCCGTTGAAAGCGTCTTGAACGGCCGTTACGGCCGCACTCTGGAACAGTTCGGGCTGGGTGGCCGCCATGCGTTCCAGATAGGCATCGTCGCTTTCGTTGGCTTGCTGCTTGAAGGCCAGGATTTGTTGGCGGGGTGAAGCAGCTTGCACCGTCAGGGGGAGGGCAAGCGTTTGGGCAAGGATTGCGGCGACCAGTACCAGACGGATAATAGCATTAAGAAGGTTTCGGTAATTTATCTCAGCTCTCATTTTTATTTTCCTCAACTTTGGCTACCTAAAGGTTTAATGGTGCGTTACGGTTGGCTTAGGTTTGGTTTGTTGTTTTTCTATCGTCTACCTCCAAAGACCCTGTTCGGCAGAACAGGGGATCATTTCGGTTTTAGGCAAGCTCTCCTGAAAGGCCTCAGAGGTTTCAGAAAACCTCTGAGGCCTGCTCCCCCCAAGTGAAACACACTCGGTCTAACGACCAAGGTAAGCATTGTAGCAAACAAGCGTACCGAAAACGTACCAAGGTTTGAAAAATCTTGGTACGTTTCTTAAAATATAAGTTGCGTTGTGTAAGATCGGGACACTACACAACGCGGGGTTTTTCGTTAGACTAGTTGTAACCTTAATCGAGTAGGGTCATTTGCTAACCATCACTTGTGCCATTGGTGTAGGCCTGGGAAGGTGTTGTGTAGCGTCTGCCTTGCAGATGAGGAACGAGAATTAAATAACTTATCCATTTAGATTGGTTCAATCTCTGAAGATTGAACCAATCTTGACCAACTTATATTCAATGCCATTCCTTTAGTCAATTTTGAAACGAGCGTAGTCGCCGAACAAGAACATTGGGCAGTCAATTATGGAAATAACGTTATTTGATGGCTTTGTGGCGCGTGTGGGGGCAGGGATGCCATTGACTTTTCCATCCAGCAAGGTGCGGGCCTTGGCGGCTTATTTGGCGGTACACGCCAATCGGCCGATTCAACGCACCCATCTTGCTACCCTGTTTTGGGGTGACAAACCAGATGATGTGGCTTTGCGTAACCTGCGGAACTCGCTTTCTCGTCTCAAGAAGGCGTTGGCTCCGCTGCAAGCTGCTACCGACGGCGACCTGCTGACCATTACGCGAACGTCGGTGTGGTTGGCAGAAACGGCCGTTATTCCCATTGACGTTGCCCAATATGACAGGTTGTGGAACCAATGCGCGGCGGTGGCTCGCGCCGCATGGGACACCGACAAGAGTGTGTTGTCCGCGCTAACCGAGTTGGTCACACTCTATCGCGGCCCACTTCTGGCGGGGCTGACGGTTGACGACTGCGCCGAGTTTGACGACTGGCTTACCCAGCAGCAAGAGCA
>JAGQGA010000014.1:0-6345 GCA_020432595.1 Anaerolineales bacterium
GTGTCGGTGATAACGTTGGTAACGGCCGTTCGTGGCACCCTTTGCTTTTCACCCCGTCGTTCACGTTCTGCCGTTTACTGGCTTTTTGCCATCCTCTGTTTATTCATCGGGCTGCTGCTGCTGGCACTTGCTCTGCGTGTGGTCGGGTTCGTCGTGTGGCAAACCATGTTTTGAGCCACATTGGGGTATAATTGCCGTAAATGACGTTCAGGAGGAAAAGCTAACTATGCCAATTGCCCAAATCAATGGACAGGGAATTTTTTATGAGGATTCGGGGGTGGGGGAAACGGCCGTTGTTTTCCTGCACGGCTTTCTCATGGACCACACCATGTTTGCCCCCCAGGTCGCCGCGCTCACCCCGCGCTATCGCAGCGTATGTTTTGACGCTCGCGGTTTCGGCCAAACGGAATGGGACGGACAGCCGTTCAATTTATACGACACCGCCGCCGACTGCATCGGCCTGATGGAGCATCTGGGCATTGACCGCGCCGTGCTGGTGGGCATGTCCCAAGGGGGCTACGCCGCCCTCCGCACCGCGCTCACCTACCCCGACCGTGTGCAGGCCTTGGTGCTAATGAGCACCCGCTCCGGTATTGACGAGGACGAAGTAAAAGCCATTTACCGCGACATGCGCGACACTTGGCAAGCCGTTGGCCCCATTGACCCACTTATTGAAGGGTTGCTCACTGGCATCATCGGCCCTAAGGAAGCCCACGCCGACCTGTGGGCGGCGTGGACACCCCGCTGGAAATCGCGCAGCAAAGAGCAAATTTTCCACGCCATGAACAATTTGCTGGATCGGGACGACATTGACCACCGCCTGGCCGAAATAACCGTGCCGGTGCTGGTGACGCACGGCGAAGAAGATGGCGGCATTCCCATTGCCCTGGGCGAAGCCCTGCACCGCGATTTGCCCAACAGCCAGGGACTGGTGCGCGTTCCCGGTGCTGCCCACGCCGCCAATCTCACCCACTCCCACATTGTCAATCCTCCGCTGCTTGCTTTTCTGGAGCAGAGCGCCTGATAAATTGAGAATTGGGAATTGAGAATTGGGAATTGCAAATGAGATGTTCCCCATTCTCAATTCTTCATTTCCAATTCCCCATTTCTTCCATGCTGCTACAACTTGGCGAGATTTTTCTCAACGTCATTACCCCCGTTTTTGCCCTGGTGCTAATTGGCTACATCGCCGCCCCACGTCTGGGGCTGGAAGCCCGCACCCTTTCCCGCTTTGCCTACTACATTCTGGTGCCAGCCTTTGTCTTTAACGTCATGAGCAGTGCTACGATTGAGGCAGAGTTGGCAACGCAAATGCTAGTCTACATTTTGCTGGTGCATTTGGCGTGTGCGCTGCTGGGGTATGGGGTGGCGCGGCTGCTGCGCCGGCCGCCAGCGATGGTAGGAGCCTATGTGCTGGTGGCCGTTTTCGGCAACGTCGGCAACTTTGGCCTGCCGCTCATTGAGTTTCGGCTGGGAGAAGCAGCACTCATTCCCGCCACCGTCTACTTTCTGGCGATCATCATTGTGGCCTTTGTCATTGGCGTGGCGGCGGCCAATTTGCAGAAGGGGGGCAGCCTGGGGGCAATTTTGGCGGTGTTTAAAACCCCGGCTCTGCTGGCACTGCCTCCGGCCCTGCTGGTCAACTGGCTGAATCTGACCCCGCCGCTGCTGCTAACGCGCATTACCGGGCTGCTGGGTGGGGCGATGGTGCCAACGATGCTGGTGGCGCTGGGGGTGCAGCTTGCAGCCACCCAAGCCCTGACAATTGACCGAGATGTGGTGGTTGCCAGTAGCTTACGGCTGCTGGGTGGGGCGGCACTGGCCCTGCTGATTGTGGTTCCGTTTGGGCTGACGGGACTAGAACGGGGGGCGGGGGTGCTGCAATCGGCGATGCCAACGGCCGTTCTTGCCTCCATCATTGCCCTCGAATATGATTTATTGCCAGACTTTGTAACAACGGCCGTTCTTTTTTCCACCCTCGCCAGCGTCATCACCCTCACGCTGCTAATGGCGGTGCTGTAAAGCGGTGATCAGTAATCGGTAATCGGTAATCAGTGGGTTCTACTGATTACCGATTACTGATTACAACAAAAATGAAACGACCTCTACGCTTAAAGCCGACTGTTGCAGGGCGGTGAGCAAAACGGCCGTTTTCATGATCACCGTTGTCCCCCGCACGCCAGAGCCAAGCGACACATCTTCTTCCGCCAGCACGCTTTCGTCCACCAGTACCCGCATCGGTTGTGGCAGGCCAAAAGGAGACACCGCGCCAATTTCGTAACCCGTTACGGCCAGCAGTTCTTCCTGGCTGGCTGTTGTCACCCGCGACTGCCCCAAATAGCGACGCAGCGGCCTCCACGGGATTTGCGCCGGGCCGGCCATCAGCACCATCACGAAGCTGTCAGCACCCAGCCGGAAAACCAGGCTGCGAACCACCTGCTCCGGCCGCTGCCCTCGCTCCACCGCCGCCTGTGCCAGTGAATGCACCGGCCCGGCGTGGGTGAACAAGCGATAGGGGGCGTAGAGTTGGTCGAGGTGTTGGGAAACGGCCGTTTGCATCACATCTCCAAATAAAACAGAACGCAGATTTACCTGATGAACACTGATCTTCTTAAATCAGGCCAATGTTGTTTCACAACCGCTTCGCGTACAGGTAAATCTGCGTCCCATTAACTACCCTTTGCGGAACAGTTCCCGCACAATAATCTCCCGCTGAATCTGGCTCGTGCCCTCATAAATCTGGTAAATCTTGGCATCCCGCATCAGCTTCTCCACCGGATATTCCGACATATAGCCATAGCCCCCAAACACCTGTACCGCGTCTGTCACCACCTTCATCCCCTTATCCGCCGCATACGCCTTGCTAAACGCCGAATGCAGCGTGTTGCTCTGTCCCGCGTCCACCGCCCACGCCGACTGGTGCACCAGTAGCCGCGCCGCCGCCACCTCCATCGCCATATCGGCAATCATGTGGGCAATGGCCTGGTATTTCCACAGCGGTTTCCCCTTCACCATGCGCTCCTTGGCGTACTTAATCGCCTCATCCAGTGCCCGCTGCGCCACCCCCACTGCCCCGGCCGACGTGGGCGGCCGGCTGCGATCAAACACCTGCATGGCAATCATAAACCCCTGCCCTTCCTGCCCCAGCAGATGGCTCTTCGGCACTTTTACATTGTCAAAAATGACTTCGGCCGTATCCGAGGCGTGCTGCCCCATCTTGTGAAACGGCTTGCCCGTGCTAACCCCCTCCCAATTGCGCTCCACCACAAAACAGCTCATCCCGTTGTACCGATTTTCAGGGCTGGTGTAGGCAAAAACGGTGTAGAAGTTGGAAACCGTCGCCCCGGTGATAAACGTTTTGTTGCCGTTCAGCAGGTAATGATCCCCCATATCCTGCGCCGTTGTCTTAATCCCGGCCACGTCCGACCCCGCCTCCGGCTCGGTGAGGCAGTAGGAAGCCATTTCGCCCGCCACCAAACGGCCGCAATACTCCTGCTTTTGCGCCTCGCTTCCGGCAATCAGCACCGGCAAAATAGCCAGCCCATTGACCCCCATGGCCGTACTCATGCCAGAGCATCCCCAGGCCAACTCCTCGGCCACAATCACCTCTTCCAACAGGCTCAGCCCCATCCCGCCATATTCTTCGGGGATATTGAGCGTGGTCAGCCCCAGTGCCTGCGCCTTGCGAATGACCGGCCAGGGGTATTCATGAGTACGGTCATAGTGCTCAGCTACAGGGGCAATTTCATTACGGGCAAACTCCCGCGCCAAATCGCGGATCATCGTTTGCTCTTCAGTCATAGCAAAACTCATCGGTGTGTCGCTCATTATGTTCTCCTTAACGTCGCTTCCAATGCGTCGTATTGTTGATAAACCAGACAGAAAACAAATTGCTTTGTGAATAATTGCACACGAAAATTATAGTATGAGATGGGAACTGGGTAAAGGTTGGGATAAGCAGATGGGCAGGCAAGAGATGGCCGTGTGCGTCAAGAACTGTCTGAGGAAACCTGCAATGCTGGTCTGCACCCTGCTTACTTCCAGGCAAAATAGGGCTGTTCAAAGTGGGCGACGCGGGTGGGCTTGCCCAAAATACACACTTCGCGGAACTGATACAAAATAGCGGCCGTGGGTGCGGCAATCCAGCTATCGCCCACCGGCATGAGCAAGACCGGGTTTTCGCTTTCTGGGATGTTTTGCAAAATGGGGGCATCTTCACGCATAAACTCCGCTATGGGGATGCGGTGGATGGCCTGCACCTCACCGGGGTTTGCCACCAGCCCTGTGACCCGTCCGCCCCAAATGACAACTGGCTTGATGGTAAAACCGGAGCGGGTGGTGTAATCGTCCAAACGGCCGATAATGCGCTCCATCCCCAGCTTTAACCCAACCTCTTCTTCCAACTCACGCAAAGCCGTTTCTTCCGGCCGTTCCCCTTGGTCAATGCGGCCACCCGGCAGTGCCCACTGCCCCGCATGTTTCTTTAGCTTGGCTGAACGGCGGGTGAGCAAAATGGCGGCATCATCTTCCCAGCTTGGCTCGAAGGGGATGCCATACACCTCTGGCTGGTGGGCTACGTGCACAATGGTAACGGCCACCGCTGCCGCCCGTTTGCCTTCCTCTAGCGCAGCCGACTGGAAAGCAAAGTCGCGCAAATTGGCGGTGATATAGTGGCGCAGTTCGTCATCACAATAGAGATGGCTCATCCGCCCTTGCGGTTGGTCAACCCGAACCACCACTTCATAATAGGTGGCCTGTGGTTCCATCTGTGTATTAAAGGCAACGTTGGCTTGGATCATGTTGGGAAAAAGCGGCTCAGCCTTTTGTGCCTGTGAAAAGGTGTCGAAGAAAAAAATGATGTTGAATCGTAGAGACGCAAAATCTTGTTTCTTTACGACATCATTAATGATGTGCCGCCACACTTGCACGCCACGATAGCCGGGGATGCCCTTGGCTTCGAGGCGGGGCAAGATGTTTTCGCGCAGTAACGTTTCGTAAATGTCGGCGTTGGCGGTGGTTGTCCAACTATGCCATTCTTGTGCAATCATGGGGTAATCGGCCTGAGACGCAAAATCTTGCGTTTCTACTAATCTAGGGTCAAAATGCGGCGTTCGAGGGCGGCGGTAACGGCCGATGTGCGGTCGTTGACACCAAGTTTGTCGTAGATGTGGATGAGGTGGGTTTTGACGGTGGCGGTGCTGATGTGAAGCTGTTTGCCGATTTCGCGGTTACTGCTGCCGCGAGCCACCAACTGTAGCACTTCAATCTCCCGCGCACTGAGGTTTTCCTCGGCGGGGGCACGCATACGGGACATGAGGCGGCTGGCGACGGCGGGGGAGAGGGTGGATTCGCCACGGGCGGCGGCGCGAATGGCGCGGAACAGTTCGTCGCGGGGGGCATCTTTGAGCAGGTAGTCGGTGGCTCCGGCTTCGATGGCGCGAACGATGTCGGCATCGCTGTCGTAGGTGGTGAGGACGAGGATGGGGGCAAACGGCCGTTTGTCCCTGATGATCTCAATTGCTCCCACCCCATCCATCAGCGGCATTCGTAAATCCATCAGCACGACATCTGGTGCGTGTTGCTCAAACAACGCCACCCCTTCCGCTCCATTGGCTGCTTGCCCCGCCACCACAAAATCTGGCTGCCCCGCCAGCATCCCCGCCAGCCCTTCACGGACGACGGGGTGATCATCTACGATGAGAATGTTGATTTTATCCATTGTTTTGGGGGGATTGGAGTAAGATAATCTCCAACCTCCAATCCCTAATCTCCAAGCGGTATCGAAACAACCACCGTTGTTCCCTCACCATCATCACTTTCTACCAGCAGCGTGCCGCCGATCTGCTCGACCCGCTGGCGCATGGCGGTGAGGCCAAAGCCGCCTTGCCATTGGGAATCGGAACCGCCCAGCCCTACGCCGTCGTCTTGTACATCCAGCATGACAAGGTTGCCCATGTAGGAGAGGGTGACGGTTACTTCGCTGGCCTGGGCGTGTTTGTGGACGTTGGCAAGGCTCTCCTGGGTGGCGCGGAGTAGGGTATGTTCGGTGTTGGGGGTTAACGGCCGTTCTTCCCCCGTCACCTGCACCCTCGCTGCCACCCGGCTTTGCTGCTGCCATTGCGCCACCGTCTGCCGAATGGCATCAGGCAGCGATGCCTGTTGCAGCGGTTCGGGGCGCAAATCCTCTACCAAATAGCGAGCTTGCTGCAGATTTTGCCGCGCCATTTGTTCTGCTTGCACCACATGCTGGCTGGCCTGTTCGGCCGGCAGCGATTGTGCCGCTTCCAGGTGCATAATGATGCCAATAAACCCCTGCGCCAGCGTATCGTGGATTTCATGCGCCAG
>JAGQGA010000014.1:6443-24989 GCA_020432595.1 Anaerolineales bacterium
CTACCACACCCAGTGCCAATCCCCACACGCCGGGGTCTTGCAGGGAAATAGGCTCGTTGTTGGCGAACGCATTTTGCAGGATGACAACGGCCGTAAATAATGTCGTGCCTACCATTGCCCACATGATTTCCAGATGGACAAAAAATTGATTAAACAGACCAGACAGGTGGATGTAGAAAATTTCGTCCTGTGCAATGAGTTGCAGCCACAGGATAACCGCGCCTACCAAGTAGATGGCGGCAAAGATAGTGCGGCGACGCAGAGGGACACCATTTTGATAACGTGGCACCCATGTCACCCACAACCAGTGCCAGCCACAGGCGGCCAGCACCATTCCCGCCAGCCATCCCTGCTCCTTGGCGGGCAAATCTTGGATAATGAGCATGGCGGGTGCAACCAGCGTCAGGTAGAAAACGGCGGACCAAATCCAATTCCACCGTTCCCAGAAATCTGTTTGCACAGGTTGGATGGCTTTTGTTTCACTCATTGGTTAGCAGATGGCGATTATAGCATAAACGGGAGATTGGAGATTAGAGATTGGTTGCCAGGAATCTCTAATCTCCCGTTTCCAAGCAGCTATTAGCCCTGGTGTTGTTTGCTTAGCAGCACGGCAATGCCGCCGAAGATAAAGAAGACGGGCCACAGCGTGCCCCAGTTGAGGTTGAACAAAAACACGGCCATCATGAGAACCATGAAGGCAGCTCCGATGATGAGGCCACTGTTTAAACGGCCGTTTGCCCGATACTGCCCCCAAATAGCCGACACAAACCCGCCCAGCGGAATGAGCCAAAACAGCACCCACCAATTCTCAAACGCAAACCCCGTCACATTTCGCAGCAACAGCACGCCGCCTACCAAAATGAACACCGCCCCCATAACCCAATGATTTGCCGACCTTACTACGCTTTGCTTTTCCTGCTCTTTTAACTCAGACATATTTTCGTTCATCACGCTACTCCTTAAAAAATGGGATGCGGACGAACGCAGACAGACAAGGATTTGTAGTGTTGCTCGTACCGTTTCCCGGTTGTTAACTGTTTTTAGGATAGCAGATTGAAGAACGGCCGTAACCAATCGCCCGGTTGAATCTGAGTAGGCAATGGGTGGATGCATTTACCCACCCGTTAGCTGATGTGTATCAACCAAACGGTTGATAGACCTCCCCCAGGGTGAATGCAATTTGGGCCGACATTGCCAGCTCCCCATGAGCGTTGCTGGCCCACGCTTCCCCATTGACCGTGCCGTGGATCGTAAACGGGTGCGGATTGAACAGCGGACTTACGCCGCGATAGCTAAAGGTGGCAATGTGTTTGTAGGGGAATTGGCGGTAAAACAGGTCGAGCAGGAGGGTGGCGGTGAGGGGGCCGTGGACGACTAAATCGGGGTAGCCTTCGTGCTGGCGGCAAAAATCGGCATCGTAGTGGATGCGATGGCTGTTGAAGGTGAGGGTGGAGTAGCGGAAGAGCATGACGGGGTTGGGGTGGTAGGTGGCGGAGAAGTCGCTGGTGATGGGGGCTGGCGGGGCGATAACGGCATCGCTACCCGTTGTGACCGGCTCCCGGTAGACGATGGTTTGTTCTTCGAGCAGGCGGCGTTCGTTGCCTACTGATAGCTCATGTTCAACGATGACGAAGCACAAACGGCCGTTTCTCCCCTCCTTTAGTGTAATCGTTTTAATCGTAGATCGCTTTGTTACCTGTTCACCCAGCCGCAGCGGTTGCCCAAACGTCAATTTGCCTCCCGCCCACATCCGGCGCGGCGGCTCCTCCGTGCCAAAATTGACGGGCGGCATAAAGCCCCCCAACTGCGGATGACCGTCTAGCCCCAAGCTGCCCCCCGGCACCGGTTCATGAAAATAGAGCCAGTGCCAGGCGGGGGGGAGTTCGTCCCCTGTTTGCAGGGTGGGTTCGCGGTTGAGGGTGGCTTGCATGAGGTTGGCGGTAACGGCCGTTAATTCCCCCTCCACCACCTGCTCCCGCCCCAGCCATTGATTAAGCGTGTTGATGTCAAACGATTCCATTTGTTTTTCGTAACTAGCTAGTACCGTAACTTTCTAAATTTGAGGGGTGAAAAGCCACGTTTTTAGCTGTTTTACCCCGCAAAATCATAAAGTCGAGGTACTAGGTCTAACGACCAGAAACCAGTTTATGACCCAAACATGTCATTTCGACGAGTCTTCGAGGAGAAATCCCGCTCACTTGGCGATGTCAATGAGATTTCTCGGAGGACCTCGAAATGACACCTGTATAGTAGCTATTTTTCCATCCAACTATCCAACGCTTCCATACCCAAATGTAGCCAGCCACCCCACCGATCTAGGATTTGATCGCCATATTTTGCCCCAAAATAGGCCAAAATCAAATGCGCAATGTGGAAGGTGTACAGCGCGGGCAGGCAGTAGGGCGGCTCAATGCCACTCCACAGGCACAAAATGGGCAACCCGCTTGCGCCCTGGAACCAGCGGATGGCGGCTTCGGCAATGGAAATGATCTGTAGGAAGAAGCCGGCCGGGAACAGGAGGAAGGCAATGGGCACGTAGATAAATTGGGCGATGAGCAGAAAGTAGATTTTGAATGAATAAATGATGTAGCCGACGATGAGGTTACGCAAGGTGCGGCGAACAATGTTTTGGATAAGGTCAACGACAATGGCAACGAGGGGTGCGCCAAGAAAAAGCATGGCCCACAGCAGGGCGGGGCGGTTGAGCCGGCTGGGCAGTTCAAGGAGCCAGTTGAGGAGGAGGAAGATGAGCAAAACGGCCGTTATTAACCCCAGCCCACCCCCCATTTTAAACCCATAATCGCGGACAATATCCCGAGTTTCCATCTGCGCCCAGCGGCTGCGGATGTCGAGGGGGGTCAGCAGTTGGAACATGCCCAGCAGGATTAGCCCCAGCGCGGCAAAGCCGTGGCGTTTGTTGGCTTGCAGGGTGGGGTAGTGGCGATAGTAGAGCCAGATTAGGCCGCCAAACAGGGTGAGTGAGAGGGTGAGGCAGAGGAGAAAAACGGCCGTTTTCCACCCATCACCCTTTTTTGAGATCAACGGCCGTTCCCCCACACACTCGCAGCAAATCGGCCGGCGCAACGGCAAACACCGCAAACGGCGTCCCCGCCGCCGCCCACACCACCTCAAACCCCAGCAAATCCTCGTCCACAAAAATGGTCAGGGGCGTGGCGTGACCAAACGGCGGCACACCGCCGATGCTAAACCCGGTTGCCGCCTTTACCGCGTCGGCACTGGCACGCTGCACCTGCTTGCGCCCCACGCCGCACAATGTCGCCAATTTGCGCTCGTCAAGTTGGTTCACCCCCGAAACCAGCACCATTGTCGCTGTGCCAGCCACTTCAAAACACAGACTTTTCACAATTTGGGCTACGGTGCAGCCAATCGCGTCGGCCGCTTCCTGCGCCGTGCGCGTCGTCTGGGCAAATTCCACAATATCCACAGCCAGCCCCAATTCACGGGCGGCATTTGCTACTTTTTCGGCAGAAGGGTGCATAAAAATTGGAGATTGGAGATTGGAGATTGTGCGCCATCACGAATCTCCAATCTCCAATTACTATGAACTTACAATGGCATATTCCATACTGTCGGCCAGCGCCCGCCAACTTGCCTCGATGATGTTGGGGCTGGCTCCAACCGTGCTCCAGGCGCGGGTGCCGCAGTGGGAATCAATGAGTACGCGGGTGGTGGCTCCGGTGGCGTGTTCACCGTCCAAAATACGCACTTTGTAATCAACTAGGCTCACGTCCCGTAGCTGCGGATAGATGTTGATCAGCGATTTACGCAAGGCCGCATCCAGCGCATTAACCGGGCCGTTGCCTTCGGCGGCGGTGTGCAGAATTTCGTCGCCCACCTTTACCTTCACCGTTGCTTCGGCAATGAGGCCGCGCCCGCGCCGCCGCTGCACCATCACCATAAAGTCCACTAGCTCAAACGGAGCGACGTAGTCGGGGTGGGTGCGGCGCAGCATTAGCTCCACCGACGCTTCCGCCCCTTCAAAGGTGAACCCCTGCGCCTCAAGCTGTTTGATTCTGTCTAGCACTTGTCGCAAATCGAGCCGCTGGGTGTCCAGCCCAAACTGTTCTGCTTTGTCTACCAAGTTGCCCCGACCAGACAGTTCGGAAACGACGCTGCGCTGCTGGTTGCCAACGGCCGTTGGTTCAATGTGTTGGTAGCTGAGCGGGTTACGCAGCATGGCCGCCACATGGACACCACCCTTGTGGGCAAAGGCACTGGCTCCCACATAAGGCGCGTGGTCGTCGTGGGCGAGGTTGGCAATTTCGGCCACATAGACCGAGAGGTCGGTGAGGGTGGCAAGCTGTTCGGCTGAAACGCAGTCACACTCCATTTTTAGCTGCAAACCAGGGATGACGGTGCAGAGGTTGGCATTGGCGACGCGCTCGCCGTAGCCGTTGATGGTGCCTTGGACGTGGATGGCCCCGGCGCGAACGGCCGTTAACGTATTCGCCACCCCACAGCCATTGTCATCATGCGTGTGAATGCCAATGGGCGTGCTGCCCAGGCTGGCGGCAACGATTGCGACAATCTCCTCCACCTCCCACGGCAGCGTGCCGCCGTTGGTGTCGCACAGCACTACGCAATCGGCTCCCCGAATAGCGGCCGTTTTCACCGTTGCCAACGCATACTCTGGGTTGGCCTTGTAGCCATCAAAAAAATGCTCGGCATCATAGATAACTTCCTTGCCCTTTGCTTTTAAGTAGGCAACAGAGTCACCAATCATGGCTAAATTTTCTTCCATCGTCGTTTCTAATACATCAACGACGTGCAAATCCCAGCTTTTGCCAAAAACGGTGCAAACAGGTGTATTGGCATCCAGCAGTGCCTTGATATTGGTATCTTTTTCCGGCGGCGTGCCTTTGCGCCGCGTGGAGCCAAAGGCGGCAATTTTAGCGTGCTTTAGCCCCAGGTTGGGGGCGTGGTTAAAAAACTCCACATCCTTGGGGTTAGAACCCGGCCACCCCCCTTCAATGTAGTCAATGCCAAATTCATCCAACCGCCGCGCAATCTTCAGCTTGTCATCCAGCGAATAAGAAATTCCCTCCCGCTGACTGCCGTCGCGGAGGGTGGTGTCATAGAGGAATACCTTCATGTTGGTAATCGGTTGTCAGTAATCAGTAATCAGTGGTCAGTAATCAGTACAAACTGATTACCGATTACCGATTACCGATTACCGATCACTCTCCCAATGTATTTACTCGCGCCGGATGTGCCGCCTCATACGCCAGCATCTTTTCTTCCTGCTTCAGCAAGTAGCCGAGCTGGTCAATGCCTTCGAGCATACAGGTTTTGCTAAAGCCATCAATGGGGAAGGAGACGGAACGGCCGTCTGGCAACTGCACCGTTTGGCTGGCAAGATCAACGGTAATCTTGGTCGTGGGGTCTTCTTCCACCAAACTTTGAATTTGCTTGTGGGTGTCTTCATCTACGATGACCGGCAGCAGCCCGTTTTTGAGTGAATTGTTGCGGAAGATGTCGGCAAAGGAGGTGGAAATCACCGCCTGAACGCCCCAATCCATTAAGGCCCAAGGGGCGTGTTCACGGCTGGAGCCGCAGCCAAAGTTGTCGCCCGCGATCAAAATCTTGGCTCCCTGCGATTCGGGCGCGTTTAGAATAAAGTTGGCGTTATCTGACCCATCTTCGTTATAGCGCCAGTCGGAAAACAGGTTTTGCCCCAGTCCCTTCTTGCTAATGGTTTTCAAAAACCGGGCGGGAATAATTTGGTCGGTATCAATGTTCTCCGTGGGAATGGAGACTAAGTGGCTGTTTAAGGTAGTAAATGGTTCCATTTTTATTTGAAGTAATCAGTAATCGGTATTCAGTAATCAGTTGAGGGTTAACTGATTACCGGTTACTGATTACCGATTACTGTTTACTGAAAACTCCGTACATCAGTCACAACGCCCGTCACGGCCGACGCAGCGGCGGTGAGGGGGCTGGCAAGGAAAGTGCGACCGCCCTTGCCCTGGCGGCCTTCAAAGTTGCGGTTGCTGGTGCTGATGGCGTATTGGCCGGGCTGGAGCTGATCGCCGTTCATGGCGATGCACATGGAGCAGCCTGCTTCGCGCCAGTCGGCTCCCGCTTCTTTGAAGATTTGGTCAAGCCCTTCGGCTTCGGCCTGCTTTTTCACGTCTTGTGAACCGGGGACAACCATGACGCGGACGTTTTCGTTGACTTTGCGCCCGCGCATGAGGGCGGCAGCTTCGCGTAGGTCGGAGATGCGGGAGTTGGTGCAACTGCCAATGAATACCACGTCAAGCGGTTGACCGAGAAGCTGCCGACCGGGCTGCAAGTCCATGTAGTTGAGGGCTTTGATGAGGGTGTTGCGCTCGCTGATGTCGCCAATGCTCATGGGGTCGGGGATGATGTCGGCGATGCCCATGCCCATGCCGGGGTTGGTGCCGTAGGTGATCATGGGGGTGAGGGCACTGGCATCGAGGGTGATTTCTTTGTCGAACGTGGCCCCTTCGTCGCTGGCAAGGGTGCGCCAATAGGCGACGGCTTTGTCCCAGGCGGCTCCTTGCGGAGCAAGCTTGCGGCCGGCGATGTAGTTGATGGTGGTGTCGTCGGGGGCGACGAGGCCAGCGCGGGCGCCGCCTTCGATGCTCATGTTGCAGACAGTCATGCGCTCTTCCATGCTGAGGGCACGGATGGCATCGCCGCGATATTCAAAGACGTGGCCGGTGCCGCCGCCGATGCCGATGCGGGAGAGGAGGGCGAGGATGATGTCTTTGGCGGCGACGTTTGGGGATAAATGGCCGTTAACATTCACCGCATACGTCTTCGGCTTCGTTTGCAGCAGCGTTTGTGTCGCCAGCACATGCTCCACCTCACTGGTGCCGATGCCAAAGGCCAACGCCCCAAACGCCCCATGCGTCGAGGTGTGGCTGTCGCCACAGACGATGGTCATGCCAGGCTGGGTGATGCCCAATTCCGGCCCGATGACGTGGACAATGCCCCGGTTGGGGCTGTCCATGCCGTGGAGCGGAATGCCAAATTCGCGGCAGTTTTCTTCCAGCGTGGCAATTTGCTTGGCGGCAATGGCATCGCTGATGGGAATATGCAGCGGGGTGGTGGGAATGGAGTGATCCATGGTGGCGACGGTTTGCGACGGCCGTTTTACCTTTAGCCCCTTTTCCCGCAGCCCGGTGAAGGCTTGGGGGGAAGTCACTTCGTGGATCAGGTGCAGGTCAATGTATAAAACGGTGGGACTGCCGGGTTCTTCGACCACCACGTGGCTGTCCCAAATCTTGTCGAAGGTGGTTCTGGGTTGGTTACTCATAGTTGCTCCTTGAATGAGAGATTGAGAGACTGAGAGATTAAGAGATTTGTGTTTATCCCTCAGCGTCTTGTTTCAGCCCGCCGAACAGGGCAAGCTCAAAAATTTTTAGGTAAATGTCTACATGGGCAAAGCCGATGTCGCGCAGCCAGGCGCATTGGGCTTCGACGGGGGCCAGGATGTTGGCGAGTTTGTCGGGGCGGCTGTGGTAGTTGGTGGAAACGGCCGTTCGTGTTAATGATTCATCTTGCTCCTTCTGGTAAGCATACATGTGGTCAACAAACAACTCGTCGTGCTGCGCCTCTACCCACGGCGTGGCCGAGGCCACATGCTCCAGATTTAAAAAGATGCCGCCGGGCCGCAGCAGGTCATAAATTTCCTCGTACAGTTCCCGCTTGCGCTCGTCTGGCTGGTGGTGGATGGAGAAGCCGGAGACGATGACATCGAAGAGATTGGAGATTGAAGATTGGAGATTTGTTGCTGCCCAATCTCTAATCTCTAATCTCCAACCGCTATTTCCATAATCGACAGGCAAAAAGGCCACATTTTCATACCCTGCCAGCCGTTTTTCGGCTACTGCCAACATGGGTGGGGAAAAGTCAACAAAGAGGGCGTGGGCGTTAGGGTGTTGGTTGAGAATGGCTTGGCCGAGAATGCCGTCACCACAGCCGAGGTCAAGAACGGCCGTTACCCCCTCATTCCCACACGCCGCCTGCACCAACCGCAGCATCACATCAATTTGCTCATACGCCAGCGGAATGGCTCCGCGCACACCGTTGAGATAGGTATGAGTGGTATGAGGGGTTTGCCAAATAGTGTCGTGTCTCATGTAATTATTGGTTCAGCTCCACCAGCAAAACTTCAAAGGGAGCGAGGGGGAGGTGCGCAAGAACGGCCGTTGCCCCATCCTTTCACACTTAACTTACTTTGGCATGTTCTGTTGTAACGATTGAATAGCCGCTGTCAAAATAGTTTTGAAAGTATCGTTATTGAGAATAGCAATGCGTTTGACAATCAAGTTCAGATTGGCCGTGAATAGTTTCATGGGTCGTACATAGCTGACCCGGTTTAATGCCCCTTGACTTAGCTCTGCGTTTGTCAAACGAATTGCTGCGGGATCAATTTGTGCATTGCTTGTAATTTGGCACAGTAGCCAATCATCTTGCCCAGTTTCAGCCCGAACGAGTGCTGGGCGAAGTTTTGTGCCTGACAAATCGGAAAATGGAAAGGGAATTACAACGATGGAAGCTGGGCTAAGTGTGACCATGCCTCATCCTCCTCGGCGGTTTCCCACTCGCGTGCTAGGGCGGGTTCACTCAATAATGCCAAGTTAAGTAGTTCATCGGTTGGTTCGTCGTCGAGAATGGTAATAATCACTTGACGTGATTTTGGCAACGACACAGGCTCTAGAATCCGCAGCTTGCCGTTTTGATCAATAATGCCCCTGAATGTTTGTAACATAATGCATTCTCCTTACCCTCTATCACTGCTTACTCCGTAAAGAGGTATTTTACTTGTTGCCAAGCCCCTTGTTTTATCTCTGTAGCAAGTTGATTGACGTCTTGATCGGTTAAGTGACTTTTTCGCCTGATAGCTGAAAGCTCCAAATAGTCGAGTAAATCAGATAGCATTTGCTCGTCTAATAATTGTTGGGGAAAACGAAGAACAATATCATTTTGTTCTTTCGTTAGTTGATAAGCTGTACTCATAATCATGGCCTCTGAATTTGATTCAAGTGGGCGTGGATAACGAAAACATTATATCACTGGTTGCCAATTCCTTTGCTAGAGCTTGTGTTTTCATATTTACACTTCAACCAGCAAAACCTCAAAGGGGGCGAGGGGGAGGTGGGTAAGAACGGCCGTTTCTCCCCCCCTTTTTCCCTCACTCGAAAACACTACCTTGCCCATTTCGGCCACGTCAAACGCCAGCGTCAGCGGGTTAGGGCTGTAGTTGAGGATGACGAGGAGGGTGGAAACGGCCGTTTTTCGCAAAAACGCCACATAATCCTCCGCTTCCTCATGCAGCGGCACATAGTCACCGGCAATCAAGGCCGGGGTTTGCCGCCGCAGTGCCAGCAGACGACGGTAAAAATTGAGCAGCGAATGGGGGTTGGCAAGCTGGTCGGACACATTGACCCCAGCCGCATAATTGGGGTTAACGGGCAGCCAGGTGGTCACGCTGGCCGGGCTAAAGCCAGCGTTAGGGGCATTGTCCCACTGCATCGGCGTGCGGCACTGGTCGCGGCCGCTGGCAGCGGCTTTTGCCAACGCTTCCTCTGGCGGCGTGCCAAGCCGCACCATCGTTTGGTAGGCATTCAGGCTCACGTTGTCGCGGAAGGTGGCGATGTCGCTGGGCAGCCAGTTGCCCATGCCAATTTCTTCGCCGTTGTAGAGAAAGGGGGTACCCCGCAGGGTGAGCATTAACGCCAACGCCAGGCGGGCGTTGGCCTCATCGTGCCGGCCGTCGCCAAAGCGGCTGTAGGCGCGGGGGCTGTCGTGGTTGCCCAGGGTGTTGCACGGCCACGCTCCGGCCGGCAGCGCAGCCAGCCGTTCCTGCTGGTTGGCGCGAATGCCGTTGGGGGTGATGGGGGCGGTGTGCATCAGGGAAAAGTTGAAAACCATGTGCAATTCGTCGTTGTGCTGGCCGTGATACGCCACGTCGTCTGTTTCGCCCACCAACATACGGTTATCGTATTCATCAACTAGGGCGCGAATTTCTTGGAACAGCTCGTGAATGCCGGGTTGGCGCATTTGGTAGGTGAACAGGTAGCGGGAAGTGTCGGCAAAACTGGGGGCATCGGGGTCGCGCTGGAAGGTGCGGAACATGTCGAGGTCGGTGTAGCGGCCAGAATGGTTGGGCAGGTCGGGGTGTTCAAAGAGGGATTCGATGGCATCGAGGCGGAAGCCGTCTACGCCGAGGTCGAGCCAGAAGCGGATGGCAGCGAACATGGCGGCCTGCACTTACTTCGGGGTTGCGCCAGTTGAGGTCGGGCTGCTCTTTGAAGAAAAAGTGGTAGTAATATTGGTCGGTGGTTTCGTCGTAGCTCCAGCTTGGCCCGCCAAAAATGGAGTACCAGTTGTTGGGTGGTGCGCCGTCTTTGCCGTCGCGCCAGATGTACCAATCCCGTTTGGGGTTGTCGCGGCTGCTACGCGATTCCTGAAACCAAGCGTGTTGGTCGGAGGTGTGGTTGAGTACTAAGTCGAGAATGAGCTTCATGCCGCGTGCGTGCAGCCCGTCTAAAAGCTGCTTGAACTCATTGAGCGTGCCGTAGATGGGGTCAACGGCCGTATAATCGGCGATGTCGTACCCCATGTCGAAGCGCGGCGAAGGGTAGTGGGGCGAAAGCCAAATGGCATTTACGCCCAAATCTTGCAAATAGTCGAGCTTGCTGATGATGCCCGCCAGATCGCCCACGCCGTCGCCGTTGCCGTCGGCAAAGCTGTGGGGGTAGATTTGATAAAAAACGGCCGTTTGCCACCATGCTAAATTATTCATCATATGTCTACAAACCCAATGTGTGGCGCAAGGCACTATCTATTGTATCCATAGGCAATACGCCGATAACACGGTTAATCTCTGACTCAGCTATCGTGGCAAGATTATCAGTCATCACAACTGAATCTGTGAGCAGCCCCGATGCTTGCCCTTCTTGTGAAGCAAGTTCGATGGTAACACGACAAGGATGGTTGGCTCGAAACATGCGGCTAGTTAACATAGCCACGATTAGCTGTTACAAGCCAGTTGCTAAGTTATCGGATTGAACAATAAGAGCGGGTCTGACTTTAGCTGTTCGCAAATTTGAATTGGGGAAAAGAACGAGAATAACATGACCACGTTTATAAATTGTCTTTGGCTGCATCATAATTGTCATAGATGTCCATTTCTGGGCTATCCCACTCTTGGGCGAACGCCGCCAGACGTGCACGCAGATCCGCTGCTTGCTCTGCATCAATGCCGCGCTCAGCTAAATTAATGTTGCGTGAGGTGAGAAACGTGACAATGACCACTGTATCATCGCTGACATTTTGCGGAATTTCTGCAAGTTGAATGGTACCGTTACGATAGATACCCTGAATAGCTGTTAGCATTATTCACTCCTTGGTGGCAGTATAGCATACACCCGGTCTCTATAAAGTTGACGAGTTTCCAAAACCCGTCAACGCTGCATGACCGTTCACCCACTACCAGCGTTCCAAGCCCAGCAACCTTTTACCAAGAGGTGTTAACTGGGCTGACTGACCTTGCTGCGCCTCGATACGACGTGGGTCGCCGGGGAAGCCCGGTGGCGTTGTTTGCTCGCGCCACAACTGAATCCGTTGCTGACGTAACGTTTCATCATCTTCCTGGGCTGGCGACATCAGAATGTACTGACTCCAGCGTGGGAGGGTTCGGGAGCGATTGAGGCTGTTGCCATGGGGCAGCAGACTGTGCCAGATGACGAGATCGCCCGCTTTGCCAGCAATTTGTTTAACCGTCAGACCTGTCATATCGGGTAGATGGGGGTTGCGGTCTGCTGGCTGGGTTTGCACCCATTCATGAAAATAGCGGTGAAAACCGGGGACGCATTGGAACCCTCCTTGATCGGCGGCGGTGTCGGTGAGATACAGCACCCCTTGCATCATCAGGCGGTCAGGGTGGAGGGAGGCATCAAAATCCCAGTGGATGAGCGGCTCGTTAAAACCAGTTGGCTTATCTGGGCGTTCAGGCGGGGCCATATTGGCTCGGTCAAATGAGACCCATAGCTTTTCCATTTGCCACAGTTCACGAAATGCTTGGTAAACACGAGGATACTGCCGATTTTCCCAAAAGGCTTGGTGATGATACATCTCCACAAACCCTAGACGGCGCGGCTTTTCAGGATACCAAGTCTCTGGGTTGTTGGGATCAAGCCCTAAAAAGTCGGCAATTGCCTGTATGGCTGCCTCTAAATTGGCTTGGGGAACGGCGTTGGGGATGATAATGTAGCCATTCTCGTTCCAAAATTGCCAATCGCTGCTGCTAAGCACTGGAGAAAATTGTTCAAATGTCATGGCTATGGTTAACCTTTCCGTCCAATAACTTTGGCTATTTGGGCGGAGTGAACGGGAGTAAGAATTGTTTCACGTTTCTGCTACGGGATAATTAGACCAACGCCTCGATAGCTTGGCAAAACCTGTCAATCTCGGCTTGGCTATTGTAATAATGCACGGACGCTCGTACCAACATATCCAGTTTACGTGCTTCCATATCGAGCCGCGTTGAAAAAACGCTCGATGTCGTGACATTGATTTTCTGCGCCGCCAGCTTTTCTTTGATGTACGTGGCATCCACGCCATCAACCGTAAACGTCACAATGCCGCCCTTGACCGCACCCAGATCGTGGGTTGTCACACCGGGAATGGCGTTTAGCTGCTGGCGAAGCTGCCCGCCCAGGTTTTGCACGCGCTGCCAGATGTTGTCTAATCCCCAGTTGAGGGCGTAGGAAACGGCCGTTTCCAACCCCACAATTCCGGCAAAATTCCGCTCCCAATTCTCAAAGCGTTGTGCATTTGGCAGTAGCTCATAGTTGTCCCGTGCCGTCCACTTGGCCGCGTGCAAATCCAAAAACGGCGGCTCTAGTTGGTCGAGAATGGCCTGCCGCACATATAAAAAGCCGGTACCGCGTGGCCCACGCAAAAATTTGCGCCCCGTCGCCGACAGCATATCGCAGCCAATCGCTTCAACATCCAGCGGCAGTTGCCCCGCCGTTTGGCACGCATCCAGCAAATACAGCACCCCTGCCTCCCGCGCCACCTTGCCCACCTCGGCCGCCGGGTTGACCAGCCCGCCGTTGGTGGGCATGTGGGTGATGGCGATGAGCTTGACGCGGTCGTCTAGCTGGTTACGAAGGGCTTCAATGGAGATTTGGCCGTGGGGGTCGTTGGAAACGGCCGTTATTTCTACCCCAAACCGCTGCTGCGCCTGCAAAAACGCAATATAGCTGCTCGCATACGCCGCCTGATCCGTTAAAATTCGGTCGCCTGGCTGGAATCGCACCCCATAAAACGCCATGTCCCACGCCCGCGTTGCGTTTTCAATCAGTGCTACCTCATCTCGGTGGCAGTTCAGCAGTTCGGCAATGCGGTCGTAGACCGTTTCCAGGCTTTCCGTTTTCCCAGCCGCCTCATACCCTCCAATCATCGCCTCCAGCCGTAAATAATCGACCATGCTATTCAGCACAACCTGCGGCATCAGTGACGACCCTGCATTATTAAAGTGCATTACATTTTCACAGCCGGGCGTTTCGGCACGAGCGCGTGTTAAATGAATTTTCATAGAGATTGAGAAATCTGGAGATTAGGAAATTTAGGACATGCCAATCTCCTAATCTCCCAATCTCATTTTCACTTAATCAGTTAGCAATTTCGTTGGCAAGCCGTCTATGCTCACGACGTTGCTCTTTTCCCAATAATCTTTTATGCCAGCTTGACCCAGGCTTTCGGCGTGTTTTCGCAGGGCTTCGCGCTCCCCTTGGTAATCAAAAAATGGCACGGCGAAGCCACAGGAGGTTTGCACGCTTTCGATCTCCATGACGATGATTTGGCGTGCGCCAGGTTCGTCGGGAAACAGGGCATACAGTTCAGCCCATTCAGCGTCGCGGTGGTGAACAGCGCGGCCGGTGCCGTAGAGACGGAGGATTAACGGCCGTTTTTCAAACCCACAAAACATGATCGTTAAACGGCCGTTTTCCGCCAAATGCGCCGCCGTCTCGTTCCCACTCCCCGTCAAATTTAAATACGCCACCCGTTGGTCACTCAAACAGCGAAACGAATCCATTCCCTTCGGCGACAAATTAATCCGCCCCAGCTCCGGTGCACTCGCCGTAAAAAAAATTTTCTGCTCCCCAATAAACCCCCGCAGATTTTGATTTAATTCACAATAAAATTGAGCCATTTTGCTGGAGATTAGAGATTAGAGAATTAGAGATTAAGCCAATTGACAACAGCCCAATCTCCAATCCCCAATCCCCAATAACTAACCCTTCTGCATTACCGCGCTACTCTCCTCCCCCTCTGCCGCCATCATCTTGTTCAGCGCACTCAGATACGCCCGCGCACTTGCCACCACAATATCCGTGCTGGCACCATGTCCACTAAATGAACGCGCCACTGCCTGGTTTGTTTGTGGATTCACCCGATACGGATCGCCCTTTTCCGGCTCAATCCGAATGGTTGCCTCAGCCACCGCATCCAGCCCTTCCGTCACCGCATTAATGGCAAACTCAACCAAACGCCCCGAACGGCCGATAATTCGACTAATCGCCTGATACACCGCATCCACCGGTCCCGTTCCCAGTGCCGCATCCCGATGCTCCACCCCATCCGGCCCCGTCAAACTCACCGAAGCCGTCGGAATGCTTTGATCACCACACGACACCTGAATCTGATTTAGCTTCCAAATTTCCGGCGGCTGATAAATCTCATCAGCAATCAACGCCTCAATGTCGGCATCCGTTACCACTTTCTTTTTGTCTGCCACCCGTTTAAACCGCTTAAACGCAGCCAACACCTCATCCGGCTCCAAATTGTCATACCCCATTTCTTCCAGCCGCGTCCGAAACGCATGGCGACCCGAATGTTTGCCCAGCACCAGCCGCGACGCATGAAGCCCCACCGTCTCCGGCCGCATAATCTCATACGTCTGCTGGTTCTTCAGCATTCCATCCTGGTGAATCCCGGCTTCGTGGGCAAACGCATTCGCCCCCACAATCGCTTTGTTTGCCTGCACCACCATCCCCGTATAGGTGCTAACCATGTGGCTCGTCCGCATCAACTGCGTCGTATCAATACCCGTCTCCACGTCAAACACCTGCGGACGGGTGTGCATCGCCATCACCACCTCTTCCAGCGACGTGTTGCCTGCCCGTTCCCCAATTCCGTTAATCGTCACCTCAATCTGCCGCGCCCCATTCTGCACCCCGGCCAGCGAATTCGCTGTTGCCATCCCCAAATCATTGTGGCAATGGGTAGACCAGATGACTGTCTCCGAACCTGGGGTGTTGTCAATCAAATATTTGATGAGCTTGCCATATTCTTCCGGTGTCGTATAGCCAACGGTATCGGGTATATTGAGCGTTGTCGCTCCGGCCTTGATCGCCTCTGTCAGCACCTGCACCAAAAAGTCGGGATCAGATCGGCCGGCATCCTCCGGCGAAAACTCCACATCACCACACAGGCTGCGGGCAAAGGAAACGGCCGTTATCACCTGCTCAATACACTCTTCCCGGTCAATTTTGAGCTTGTGCTTCAGGTGAATATCACTCGTTGCAAGAAACGTATGGATCCGATGGCGAGGTGCTGCTTTTACCGCGTCATAAGCCCGCTGGATGTCCTCCCGGTTGGCGCGGGCAAGCCCAGCAATGACCATGGGCTGTCCATTTTTGCGCCCCTCGACAAGCGACCCAACCTCTTCGGCAATCCGACGCACGGCCTCAAAGTCACCCAGCGAGGCGATAGGGAAGCCGGCTTCGCACACATCAACCCCAAGACGAGAAAGTTGTTTGGCAATTTCGATTTTTTCTTCAACATTAAGCGTTGCCCCTGGCGACTGTTCACCATCACGCAATGTCGTATCAAAAATGATAACCTGATCTTTCTGAATGTTTACACCATCTTCGTCCATCGTTTCTTACTCCGTTTTTCCAGTAATCAGTGTTCGATAAAGTCATTGCACGACATTATCGAACACTGATTACCGTTTACTCAACTTCTTTGGCATGTAGCCACGGCATCATTGACCGCAGCTCCTTGCCCACCTTTTCAATTTTGCTGCCCCGTGCTGCTTCTCGCTGTGCGGTGAAGGTGGGACGGCCGTTTTTGTTCTCATCAATCCAATCTTCAGCAAAGCCACCCGACTGAATCGCTTCCAGCATCCGCTTCATCGCTTGGCGCGTGTCGTCAGTAATAATCTGCGGGCCACCAATATAGTCGCCCCGCTCAGCCGTGTCGCTGACGCTGTAGCGCATATAGCTCAGACCACCCTGGTACATCAAGTCTACAATCAGCTTTAGCTCATGGAGACATTCAAAGTAGGCGATTTCGGGCTGATAACCCGCTTCCACCAGCGTGTTAAACGCACTTTCCACCAGCGCACTCACGCCACCGCACAGCACCACCTGTTCACCAAACAGATCTGTTTCCGTTTCCTCGGTAAAGGTCGTTTCAATAATCCCGGCGCGGCCGCAACCAATCGCCTTGCCATAGGCCAAAGCCTGCGCCAAAGCGTTGCCGCTGGCATCCTGATGCACAGCGACCAAACCAGGCACACCAGCCCCTTCGGTAAACACCTCGCGCACGCGATGGCCGGGTGCTTTGGGGGCAATCATGCTTACGTCAACGTCGGCCGGCGGCACAATTTGCCCAAAGCGGATGTTGAAGCCGTGGCTAAACATTAGCGTTTTGCCGGGAGCCAAATTTGGCTTCACTGCCTGCTGGTAAATGTCGCCCTGCATGGTGTCGGGGGTCAGCATCATGATGATGTCGGCGGCAGCGCACGCATCGAACGAAGTCATCACCGTCAACCCATCAGCCTCAGCCTTTGCCCACGATTTGCTGCCCTCATACAGCCCAACCACCACATCCATGCCGGAATCCTTGAGGTTGAGCGAGTGCGCATGCCCCTGGCTGCCGTACCCAAGCACGGCGATCTTCTTGCCTTCAAGAAGGCTAAGGTTTGCATCTTTGTCGTAATAAATTTTTGCCATAATCCTTTTTCTTTCCCTTCGTATATATGTTGTTTTGTAAATTCGTGGTCAAATTTACAGGTAATCACAGCTAATCATTAACCAGATGTGGCTTCTGTGCAAGCTGAATCTTGATTAGTCGCCAGCGTAATGACGGCCGTTTACAAAATACTCTTCCTCATCTTCATCCGCCCAACGTGCATAACGCTTGCCGGGGTCGGTGCCGCGCATCATAGCTACATGGCCGGTGCGAACAATCTCCAGAATGCCAACAGGGCGCAATAGCTCAATGAGGCTGTCTACCCGTGATTCGTCAGCGGTAAGCTGGACGATCATGGCATCTGTTTTCACATCCACTACTTCGGCGCGGAAAATGTTGACCAGGCTCAGCACTTCGCCGCGCTTTTCTGGCGAGGCGCTGACCTTGATCAACGCCAACTCGCGCAGGATAGCTTCTTGGCCGGTTACATCTTGTACATCAATGACGTTGACCAGCTTGTATAGATTGGCTTCTACCTTGCGGGCATCGGCCTGGTTGCTGTCCACCACAATGGTCATCCGCGAAACATTGGGGTCTTCGGTGCGCCCAACGTTGAGGGAATCAATGTTAAAGTTGCGGCGACGGAAGAGTGAGGCGACGCGGTTGAGAACGCCGGGTTTATTTTCTACAATAGCGATAAGTGTTTGTCTCATTTGTCATTCCTCCCAAAAATTAGTCACCGCTTTGACGACGGACGGGGCGACGCAGCATGTCGTCCAGGTCAGCACCGGCCGGAACCATGGGGAACACAGCCTCTTCCATTTCCACCACAAACTCCAGCAGCACTGGGCCGCTGATGCTGTTGGCATAAGCCACGGCATCAGCCACTTCTTCACGTTTGGTGATGCGGCGGGCAGGGATGCCGTAAGCATCGGCCAGCTTCACAAAGTCGGGGCTGAGCATTTTGACGCCGGAGTACCGTTTTTCAAAGAAAAACTCTTGCCACTGGCGCACCATACCTAGGTAGCCGTTGTTGAGGATGGCGATGTTGACGTTGGCACCTTCCTGAACGGCCGTTGCCAGCTCCGCCTGCGTCATCTGAAAGCCACCATCCCCCACAATCGCCCAAATTTGCTTGTCCGGGTGGGCAAACCACGCGCCAATGGCGGAAGGCAGTCCAAACCCCATCGTCCCCGCCCCACCAGACGTGATCCAGCGGAAAGGTTGTTCCATATGGTAATATTGCGCCGTCCACATTTGGTGCTGCCCCACATCGGTGGTCACAATGGCATTACCGCTGGTGGATTCCCACAAGTCACGCACAACGTGTGAAGCATAGAGCAGCCCATCGTCCGGCCAAGCCATGATGTCGCGCTTCTCGGTGTCATTGCGCCATTCGGCAATTTTGTCCAGCCACTCCTCATGATCCATTGGATCGACGATGGGTGTTAGATCGCCAAGCACCGTCCGCAGGTCGCCCAGCAGCGGCGCATCTACATGCACATTTTTATGGACTTCCGATGGGTCAATTTCCACATGGATTTTTCGAGCGCGAGGAGCATA
>JAGQGA010000150.1 GCA_020432595.1 Anaerolineales bacterium
GCCAACCAAAAGCAAGAATACAATCAGAACCAGTACGGTTCCCGCCATAAACATATCCTGCGTTGTTAGCGCATTGATATAAAGTGGGCCAATCGTAGGTAAACCAAGCACAACCTCGACTAAAATATTACCCGCGAGAATACCTGGAAAAGCTTCAGTACCCAAAATAATAACCAGAGGGGTAATCGCCATACGCACAGCATGTTTCCAGATGACTCTTCTGCTTTTCAAGCCCCGCGCACGAGCCGCTTCGATAAAAGGTTGACCTAATGTATCTAGCAGATTGCCCCGCATAATGCGGATCGTACCGGCCGTACCGGTAACAGCCCCAATCAGTGCTGGCACCCAAAGGTGCTTCAACAAATCCCAAATTTTGGCTAAACTCCAGGGTGCGTCTTGGAATTCCCGCGAGAATAAACCCACCACATCTTGGTTGAGGATGACAATCGCCACATACAAAACAAGGAGAGCCAAGAGGAAACCTGGCAAACCAATACCGATAAAGGCGATCGTCGTTATGACTTGATCGCCAATTGAATATTGGTTAACGGCCGAATACACCCCCAGTGGTATTGCAATCAGCCATGTGATTGTTAAAGTAGTTAGCGATAAAAGGATAGATAACGTTAGCCGCTGACCAATTAGCTCTTTAACCGGCCGTTCAAACTGAAAAGACAGGCCAAAATCACCCCGCACAAAATTAGAAATCCAAATCCAATACTGAGTCAGCATGGGCTTGTCTAACCCATAACGTACACGATAATCTTCCACACGAGCTACAGCACTCTTATCACCACGCGCCTCTAATTCAGCTATCTTTTGATCCATAAAATCACCCGCTGGAAGATTAATGATCAAGAAGCTAATAAAAGAAACCAAAATCAGCATGATGATGGCATAAAACACACGTCGTATGAGAAATGAAACCATTTTTCTTCTCCTTTCCCACCTAGTTAAATGTCTAGACAGTCGCTTGGGCAAACCATTGATTACTATGCACCCATTCGATCTTGATTCAGAACAGACGCAATTTGCGGAAGACTATTTGTAGCGCGAACCCCCTCTAAATCTTTACCCTTAGAGAAATCCCATGTCATATCTCGGAAGGGTTCATTCAATCAATGAATGATGCTTTAAAAGCACAAAACGAAAAACGTCTATGCTGACTTTGAAGGATACGGAGGGAAACCCACAAATTTGAATAAGCAGGTCTCCCTCCTGCTATCACAGCAGATTGATGACAAGGCCATTCAATGGCACTTGTCATCAATCCCTACAAACTTTTACTCACCACGCAGGTTAGCTTCCATCCAGAACTGTTCTGAATGCAAGTTGCCGGGGCTACCAGGAGCCCATGGGCCAAGGATAACGAGTTCAGGAATGCCGTGGAAACCATTGCGAACGACAACGGGCATAGCCTGGTCACCAGAACCACCAATCATGAAGGGGCCGTGATCAATCATGATCTGAACGGCTTCGTAGAAGATTTTGTGGCGTGCTTCAATATCTGGTTCAGCAATACCTTTTGCATACAGTTGCTGTAGCTCATAGGCATAAGTGGTTTCAGGTTGTGGTTCCCAACCATCAGCACCACCGGTTTCGTAATACAGACCCTCAAGCGGCCAAGCGCGTGCAGCTTCATTCCGCAGCGGGAAGACCCAGTCTGGGTATGTCCAGATATCCAGCTCAGAAGCATGGCTGTTGCGGATCATAGCCTTACCTTCTTTCCAACGCAGCGTCCAATCCGGCTGCCCCATCAGGTCATTGATGAGGGTATTAACCCCAACAGCCTGCAAGTCACTCGAATAGGTTTCGTTGCTCAGAACAGGAATGACCTGGCCACCCCAGTCGCCCTGATCCATAACCAAGGTAAACGGCGCACCACTGGGCAGATCACGGAAGCCATCGCCATCAGCATCTACAAAGCCGGCCGCATCGAAATGTTCCATAGCCTTTTCGGGGCTATATTCAACATAGGAATCGCGCCATGCTTCATAAACCGCTTGCCCTTCAGCACTGGCAAAGTGCCACGCCTGTGGACTAATGGTCATACTGGTGGGATAACCAATGCCACCCCAAGCAACATCAATCAAACGTTCACGGTTGAGCGAGAGGGCCAAACCAATGCGGAAATCCTGATTTTGCAGTAGCGCACGGATTTCTTCACACGTGTCGGGGTAGGTTTCGCAGTCGTTGAAGTTCATGTTGATGTTCCAAGCAGGCCAGCTACCAGCACCATTTACTGCACCAGCATGGAGGTGATAGTCATTCGCTTCAGCTTGTTCCAACAAGAAGGGGATGTTGGTGGGATCGTCGGTACCACGGAAGCTAGCTTCGTACTTACCCTGAGAGACCTCTAACAGGCGAACTTCGTTATCTTCCAGCAATACCGTGTCAATGTAATCAATATACGGTAATTGGTTACCGTCGGTATCCACTTTCCAGTAATAAGGATTACGAGCCAGGACGGTACGTTCGCCAGGAACGACGGTTTCCGGGCACCAGGCATGCAAACAGGGGTAACCAGCCACGTTCATCAGCCAGTCGCCACCGTAAACGGCCGCTTCCAAATCCTGATAGGTCTTGCTGCTATCATAGTTGGGGTCAAACTGGGATAGGAAGTGTTTTGGACGTTCCATCGGCAGCCATTCCCAGAAACCCTGAGCAACCACAAAGTTAGCAATGAAGTGCGGCTCACCCCAGGTGAAAACCATCGTGTAATCGTCGGGGAAGGAGACTTCCATCAAGGTACCATCAGAATCACGTCCCCACCAGGGTGGCGTAACGATAGCAAAATCTTCATTGGTTGCCAGTTCCCACCAATAAGCCATGTCCTCGGCCGGAATAAAGTCCACACCATCAGACCATTTCACACCTTGGCGGAAATGCCAGGTCAACTGTGTACCGTCCTCAGAAATCTCCCAGCTTTTAACCAAACCAGGCTCATAGCCAGTGTAATCAGGCTTCCAGCGCACGGGCGGGTCGTAAACGATCATTTCGATGTTACCCATACCCTGCCACCAGCTAGCATTGTGCCAGGTGCCACCGTATTCGCCAACACCATCTACAGGCGTAACAACCTGGATGTCTTCCTTAGCTGGTAAGCGGTCTGCGACGGCAGGCAAACTACCAGCAGCAACCATTTCGGCCAGCATTGGTGCTTCGCCATATTCAGAGGTCTCAACGGTAGCCGTATCTTCGACAACAGCTTCTTCCTGTGCCTGCTCAATACCACCACCTTCTTCGGCGGCTGGTTCTTCGGCAGCAGGTTCTTCGGCGGCTGGTTCTTCAGCGACCGGGGCTTCGGCGGCTGGTTCTTCAGCGGCTGGGGCTTCGGCCGCTGGGGCATCAGCACCACAGGCAACCAAGAAGAGCCCTAACATGAGCATAAAAGCAATAAGCGTGAGCTTTTTCATTGTGTAAATTCTCCTCCTAAATTATAGGAACTTACAAAGTAAACATTGTTTGCAACAAAAAGGTCATTCAAGTTATTTTCGTCTTTTGTCAGAAAATCACCTCCATCAAGTTGAATTTACTACGTATCTGGTCTTTAAAGGCAAGGAAACCTATGCACGCCAGACTGGTAATAGCAAGTTAAGGGTCGTGATTGACGTTGACAACGTCAACCACATGCTGCCGGCCGTGTTGGTAAAACTTAAACGACAATCGCCGCCAATGTTTGGGGAGTTGGGGTTTAACCGTATACGATTGCTTGGTAAGACGGAGGCCAGCAAAGCCGAAAGTGAGTGCTTGCCAAATGCCGCCTGCCGAGGCCGCGTGAATGCCGTCACCAGCATTACCACGCGCATCAAAAATATCGGCGCGGGCAGCAAGCATAAAATGTTCATACGCTTCTTCGGGGCGCTCCATTTCGCAAGCGGCCCAGGCGTGGAAGCTTGGCCCCAACGAAGAGCCATAGCTGTGGTCGGTGATTGGCATATACGTGTCCCAATTTGTTTGCCAAATTTTTTGACCGTACTCCTGTCGCAACAGACAGAGAAGCATAATGACATCTGCCTGTTTAATAACCTGGTGCTGGTTGGCACCTTCAATCCCAAGCAGCGATTGCATGGATGCGGTACGTTCTGTAAATTCAGCCCAATCAACCTCTTTCAAGTCAAAAAATCTGTCAAATTGGGTAAATAGACCTGTATCACTATCAAACGATATGATAATACGGTTTACAATCTCTTGCCAGTATTCAATTTTGCCTGGGGTTAAATCGAGTTGAGCCGTCAGTTGCGCTGCTTTAGCGGGGTGGTTATTTTGCAGCCAGACGAGCAAATGTAGGGCTTCTTGCAGGTGCCACTGCGCCATGCGGTTGGTATAGGCATTATTGTCCACATGGTCATGGTATTCATCGGGGCCAATGACATCACGCAGGGCGTAACGCACCACACCATCTACCTCTTCACGCTCGGCTCGGTCGCCCCAGAAGCAGGCACCATCCAAAATAATTTCAGCCCCGTAATCGAGCAAAAAGGCATCGTCGCCTGTGGCCTGCCAATATTGCAGAATGGCATAGGCAATATCGGCGGTTATATGGATTTCGATGTCGCCTGTCCAAATGCGAATGAGTTCCTTAAAGTTGGTGGCTGGATCAGGAACCCAAGTAGGGGTTACTTCATCACCGGTGACGGCACTTTCCCAGGCAAATTGAGCACCACCATAGCCATTGCCGGTCGCCTTGCGCCGGGCACCATCCAGAGTGTGATAACGATAGTGGAGCAGGTTGCGAGCCACGGCCGGTTGTGTGTAAATAAAAAATGGCAGGATAAAGATTTCGGTATCCCAAAAAACGTGGCCGCGATAGCCAAGACCGCTCATGGTTTTGGCACCAATGCTCACGCGGTTGTCGTGTTGGGGAGCCGCTATCTGCAGTTGGAAGAGGCTGAAGCGGGTGGCAAGCTGGGCTTCCTGATCGCCCTCGATGATCACATCAATGTCGTGCCACAGCTTTTGCCAGGCGGCGATGTGGCTTTGGCGCAGGGTGTTGTAGGTATGGCTGGTCAGCTGACCAACGGCGAGTTGCCCAACGGCAAGTTGCCCAACGGCCGTTTTCACCACATCCCCTCCATCCCGGCTCGTCACATAGCTCACCAGCTTATCCAGTTGCACCGTCTCACCCGGCTGGAGCGTTTGCTCCACGGTGAGAATGGGGTGACCGGGGCAGTTTTGGCAGAGGACGGGGGCAGAAACGGCCGTTTCCACCTTCATCGCCGTCCCCAATTCAATCTTAGTATGGCGCGTCTGGCTTTGCAGCCACGCCACCCCATTTTCCGCTTGCCCTTGCGCCAGCAAATGCCAGTGCAGCGTGTTTTCGTTGGCAACGTGGCCGTTGATGCCCGCGCTAATGGTGAGGGTGCAGGGTTGATTAACGGCCGTTGCCACCAGCCGAATCCCCCCCAAATGCTGCTCCGTATAGGCAATAAACCGCTCAAACCCCAAATCAACCACCACACCGCCGGGCGACTGCCAGCGCAGTTGGCGGTGCAAAATGCCGTCGGCCAAGTTGAGCCAGCGACGGAACGATAAAAGCTCGCCGCTATCCAGCCGGAACCACTCACCGTTGACGGCAAGGTACAAATCAAGCCAGTTGGGCAAATTGGCTAACTCGGTAAAAAAGACGGGGACATCATTAAACACGCCGTGAGCAAATGTCAGGGCAGACTCACCAGGATGCCCTTCCTCAAAGCTGCCTCGGCTGGCAAAATAACCATTGCCAATGGTAAAAATTGTTTCTTTGTGCCCCTGCTTTGGCACCACAAACTGCTCTTCGCCAACGATCCACTCGTCGTCAGGGCGCATGGCCGCTTGCAGGTCAGCCAACCCAACTCCTTGTAAATCGTTATAGCGAGTAAAGTTGCTGTGGGCAAGATGGGCAAAACGGCCGGCTGGCCCCAGCGCCAACGCCCCCATACCCGCATCTAGCGCTGCTTCAATACCGGCGGCGGCATCTTCAACCACCAGACAATGAGCGGGAGGAACGTTGAGTTTGGCAGCGGCATAGCGGAAAAGGTGGGGGGCGGGTTTTTGCTGCTGCACGCTGCTGCCATCGGCAATGCAGGCCAGCCGCTGGGCAATGCCGAGACGCTGCACCACATCGGGGGCGTTGCGGCTGGCGGAAGCGAGGCCATAGGGAATGTTGGCGGTGTCTAGCTCATCAAGCAGGTTGGCAACACCGGGGAGAAGGTCAGCAGGAGAAACGGCCGTTAACATCTCCACATAATAGCTGTTCTTCCGCGCCATCATTGCTTCAAGGTTGGCTTCGGGGATGAAACGGCCGTTTAAAATCCGCAAAAGCGAATCGCGCCGCGAAACGCCACGCAACTGCTCATTCATCTCCCGGTCAAACGGCAGCTTCTCCTCATCCGCCAACCGCTTCCAGGCCAGGTAATGATATTCAGCAGTGTCGGTTAAAACACCATCCAGATCAAAAATCACAGCCTTGAGTTGCATAATGACGCTTAAATTGCCTCACCTTAAGCCGAGCCACGGATAACCAGCTCTGGCTTTAACAAAACCTGCTGTGGCACGGTCATGGTGCCATTGACTTGCTCCAACAGCATATTGGCGACTAATTCACCAGCCTCATCAATTGGTTGGCGCACGGTGGTAAGCGGCGGGTGCAAAAATTGCGCCATATTAACATCATCATACCCGGTAATGGCAATATCTTTCCCCACCTCCAGCCCTTCGGCCATCGCCGCGTGCATGGCTCCCACGGCAATTTGGTCGCTGACACAAACAACGGCCGTTGGTCGCTGCGCGACAGGCAGCGACCAAAGGTGAACTACACCCTGTGCCCCTGTCTCAATCTCATTTACCCCCCGGTAAATCCAGGCCGGATCGGGAACAATCCCCGCCTCTTGCAAGCGGCAGTAATAGCCACGTTCACGGTCATGACCGGTTGTGGCTCCACGCTGCCAGCTAATCAACGCAATGCGCCGATGCCCTCGCTGTAGCAAATAGTCCACAACGAGGTAGATTCCGTAATAGCCGTCTACATCAACCCAGCAAAAATCTAGGTCTTCTTCGATACGGCCAAAGGCCACAAACGGGATTTTCTCTGCTAGTAAATAATGAATACGGGGGTCGTTTTCGGTGGTGTTCTCCAAAATGAAACCGTCTACTTGTCGCCGACCATACAAATCTTCATAGGCTTTTAAATCGGCAAAGGATTCATCCTTGGCGGTAAAAAAGGTGATGAAGTATCCTTGCGCCTCGCACGCATAAACAACACGGTGCAGAAAGCGGTTGTTGACAGGGCGCCAAGTTGTGGCACCACCCGCTCCCCAAGCATATCCAATGAGACGACTCGACTTTTGGCGCAGGTTTTGGGCAACAACATTGGGGCGGTAGTTTAATTCAAGCGCAGCATGACGTATTCGCCGCTCGGTTTCGGGGGAAACCTGTCCACGGCGGTTGAGGACTTTAGAGACGGTCTGATAGCTTACACCCGCTTTGGCTGCGACGTCTTTTAGGGTTGCTCTTGACATTCAGGTTCTCTTCTACGTTGTTGATCAAGTGAACTCTCTTCTCATCACGGCGAACGTTCGCCTGCCTATAATATTGTCACATATCACAAAATTGTCAAGTCAAAATTTGGTGACTTTGCACAGCACCTATACAATTTAAGCCTATTGGTTGATGTGTCTACTATTTGTCAATTGACGGTAGGAGGAGGGAGGGGAAGAAAACGGCCGTTTTTTCCCCAATGCACGTGTGCAATACACAGCAAACACATTTACACAACAACCTGCACAGCTTTTGCCCACTTGCAAAACAAGCCACCATTTCCCAGATAGAAAGGGCAAATTAACCGATTTTTGCTAGAATTCAGTCCATTCCATTATGGAGGAAAGAAATGTCACAAGGACTACGTGTAACTGTTTGGAATGAATTTATTCACGAGCGACGGCACGAAGCCATCGGCAAAATGTACCCCGAAGGTATTCACGGAGCCATTGCTAACTATTTACGTTCAACCGGGCTGGTTGCCCAAACGGCAACCCTCGACATGCCAGAACATGGGCTAACTGATGAGGTATTAAACAACACCGATGTTTTAATTTGGTGGGGCCACATGGCACACGGCCAGGTCAGCGATGACGTTGTCAACAAAGTGCATCAGCGCGTTGTCAAAGACGGCATGGGGCTGATCGTGCTGCACTCCGGCCACTTTTCCAAAATTTTTATCAAGTTAATGGGGACCAGTTGCAACTTGAAGTGGCGCGAAGCTGGCGACAAGGAACGGCTGTGGGTTGTTTCCCCCGGTCATCCAATTGTGGAAGGCATTGGCGAATACATCGAAATCCCCAACGCCGAAATGTATGGCGAACATTTTGACATTCCCGAACCAGACACATTGGTGTTCATTAGCTGGTTCCAGGGTGGTGAAGTGTTCCGCAGTGGCTGCTGCTTCCATCGTGGGCGCGGCAAAATCTTCTACTTCCGGCCAGGGCACGAAACCTACCCCATTTTCCACCATGCACAGGTGCTAAAAGTGATTGGCAACGCGGTACGCTGGGCAGCCCCCAACGGCGGCCCCGTTGTTACCTTCGGCCATCGGCCAGAACCACTTGAGCCGTTTGAAAAAGTTGACCCGCTGGCGGCGTTGGATCACCCAGGTTTGACAGGTTAGTAATCAGTAATCAGTAAACAGTAATCAGTAATCAGTCAGGCAGGCGACTGATTACCGATTACTGATTACCGGGAAAAAGAAAATGACTGCTCCAATTAGTATTCAACTATACACAGTGCGCGAGGCATTGGCAGAAGATTTTACAGGGACGATCAAAAGGATCGCTGATATAGGCTTTGTCGGCGTTGAGACGGCCGGTTTTCCCGGCACCACCCCTGCCGCAGCCAAAGCCCTTTTTGATGACTTGGGACTAGTGGTTTCGGGAGCGCACTCGCCCTTGCCGCTGGGCGACAAACAAAACGAAGTGCTGGACACCATGGCTGCGCTGGGTAGCAACCGCCTTATCTCCGCCTTTATGCCGCCTGACCAATACAAAACGGTGGCGCAAATTCAGCAGGTGTGCGCTACGCTTAATGAAGCCTACGCGGTGGCAGCAGCGAATGGGCTGACGCTGGGTGTCCACAACCACTGGTGGGAGTTCCAACAAGCCGAAGGGCGCTACCCGTATCACATTTGGCTTGAAGAGCTTGATCCAGCGATTTTCTTTGAAGTAGACACCTACTGGGTGACAACGGCCGGTTTAGATGCGGCCGAGGTTGTGCGTGAATTTGGCAGCCGCGCTCCCTTACTCCATATCAAAGATGGCCCTGCCAACACCGAGGAACCCATGTTAGCCGCCGGACAAGGGGTGATGGACTTCCCACGGATCATTGCGGCGGGTGAGGCCAATACGGAATGGCTGGTGGTGGAACTGGATCGGTGTGCGACGGATATGTTAACGGCCGTTTCCCAAAGCTACAGCTATCTCACCCAAAAAGGACTTGCCCGTGGCAACAAATAGCGCTCCTCCCAAAGTCAAAGTCGGCATCATCGGCTGCGGCAACATCAGCCCCCGCTACGTAGATGGCTGCCGCAAATTCGACATTCTCGACCTTGTTGCCTGTGCTGACCTTTATCCCGAAAATGCCCAACGACTGGCCGCCGACAAAGAATTGCAGGCTCGTTCAATTGACGACCTGCTGGGCGATCCAGAGATTCAGATTGTCATTAACCTTACGATTCCGGCCGTTCACGCCGAGGTCAGCCAGCAAATCATTGCCGCTGGCAAACA
>JAGQGA010000151.1 GCA_020432595.1 Anaerolineales bacterium
GATTTTACCGCCAATCCGTTCTGGCTTCTGGGATCGTGCCGCGAAACCAACGTATGGCCGTTTGCTGAAGTATTTAAAAAAAGTTGGCTTGCCGCTTTCAAGCCAACTTTCTAAAAAGGCCTCGGTTACAGCCCATTTGCCGCTTGGCTATGAGGCTGTCAGGCTTGCTAGGGCATAAATTCGGGCGTTTTGTCTCCAAGTTTATGCCTCTTTTACGGAAAACTAAAGTATTCACAAATCCTCAAGTTTTTTTGATTTGGATTACATTTCTGAACAGGTATATCAATTCAGCGAAATGTCGCATACAAGTTACAATATGCAGGGAACACCAATCACTATCAAATATCCCAACTTAATGGCTAGTTTTGTAGAAAAATTCAATGAAGGGAAGCTTATTTATCTAGATGAGATCGCAATGCCCGATCATTCTCTTTGGTTTATATAATGCTCGATGAGTTGATACAAACTCTAAAATCTGCGATATTTCAAGGGTCCTCACTTGAGCTATTTTGTTACTATTTCATCCGTGATCTACGAGTTGCAATGAACCAGCTCGACAAATCTCAATTTACCGGTGAGGTCGAACAGGTTGCTATTTCAAGTTTCTTAGAAGAATATGCTGATAGGGGTGAACTAGAAAGAATTGCAAAGAGATTAAATAATCCCTTATACAAAAAGGCATTGAACATTTATCATTTTTTAGGGCTTTCTCTCCAGGATCGCCTGAACGGGCCTCAAACCTTTGAGATTTTTCTTCAAGAATGTTTTGACAATCAATCTGCAAGGTACAAATATCTAATAAGTAAAATCTTTGATAAGTTTGAAGAATCGTTACGAAGGTTCCTATTCACTCAAATTGATACCCAAAATAGTTTTATCTTAATCCTGAGAAGTATTTATTTAGAAGCACCTATCAATAAAAACTCAATAATAGATGATCTAGCCAAGAATTCTGAAGATTTAGATATTATTGATTTGATGCTACTTGAGGATTTTAGAGATATTCAATCTATTGGGCATAACAGGCTACAGGGTCAATTATTCGATGACATCAGGTGGTGTGCTACAGAAATCCAGAGTAAGCATAGGATTCTGAACAATAAGGAAGACCAATATAACAGCCTTTTTCAGTCGTTGCTTTCCGCTAAAGGATATAAGGTACTGGATCAAGCACAACGTGGTTCATCATATACAGGTACACAATATGGTGAATTAGATGTAGCAGTTTTTACCAAAGAGAATATTCCCTTATCTATTCTGGAAGCTTTTATCATTGGTTCTATAGACACCAACTATATTACAAAACATTTAAGAAAGCTTTCTGAAAACTACGATCCAAACGGTTTGCAAAACAACTACGCCGTTATTTACTCCCAAAACAACAACTTTTTAGATTTATGGGAGAGGTATAAAGATTTTGTAGCCACAATCAATTTTGAGCATAAAATGATGGGAACCCAAGTTGACGATATAACTAACAGATTCCCTCAATTTGCTGGAATCAAAATAGGTTTAACTAAGCATCAGAATAGAGGAAATATTGTTCAAATTTATCATATCTTTATGGATATGAATTTATAAGTAACGGCCGTTATCCTACCCTAATGTATCAAACAAAAAAAGCCGAGTTTCTCCACGAAACTCGGCTTTTTAGCAGATACGCCACAGACGATTAATCCCCCAGCACAGGCATCAGGAACCCTTCACCCTCCTCAACCGCATCCTCATCCTGCTCCACATGCTCAAATTGGCTGTTGTACAGGTCGGCATAGAAGCCGCTGCGTTCCAGCAGCCCCAAATGCGTGCCTTGCTCCACAATGTCGCCGTCGCGCATCACCAAAATCAGGTCGGCGTTGCGGATGGTTACCTGTCCTCAATCGCATCAAACAATGATTGAACACCCCAAAGCTGCACACCATAATTTGCCATAGCCCGGCGCAACTCTTCGTCAGCACGTAAATCATCATCACCGGTCACAATCACATTCGCTTGACCATCAATCGCTGTGGCTAATACAGGGTGGTCTTTAGGATCACGACAACGAGGTGGGATAGTTTTTAATTCAACCATCTCAGCACGAAAGTACATCTGACGATACAGCTTTTCTGCCTGCTTCGGGTCAATCTGTTTCTGTAATCGAGGGCGTTGCCACACCGCTTCGTATTCGTCAAGTAAAGCCTGACTGGTAATCAATTGGAATTTTCCAGCTTGCCACGCAGTTAAGACAGGCAAGGTAAGACGACCTCGCAATAAAATGCGTATCCAAATATTCGTGTCTACAACAATGCGAAGCATAAAAATTAGGAACGTTGCTGACGGACTGCCCGAATCTCGGCCAAGATGTCATTATCAGAAATCGCATCAGTGGGTGGTTGGCTGTAGAGTTCAGTGATTAGCTGCGACAATTCAGCGTCTAATTCTGTATCAGCCAATGCTCTGGCAAATTTGGCTCTCTCTCGTGGCTCCAGTTGGCGAACGGCCGTTATCAACTGCTCAACCGTTAACTGTACCTGGATGTTAGGAATTGTGACTGTAGCTGCGCTCATGTCATCACCTCAGCAAAAGTTTGACTCCATTATAACATGCCTACGGCCTCCCCCAACTTGTCAAACAAAAAAAGCCGAGCTTCTGCCCGAAACTCGGCTCTTTCGCAGATAGCCTACAGACGATTAATCTCCCAGCACAGGCATCAGAAACCCTTCATCCTCCTCAACCGCGTCCTCATCCTGCTCCACATGCTCAAACTGGCTGTTGTACAGTTCGGCATAGAAGCCGCCGCGTTCCAGCAGCCCCAAATGCGTACCTTGCTCTACAATGTCGCCGTCGCGCATTACCAGAATCAGGTCGGCGTTGCGGATGGTGGAGAGGCGGTGGGCGATGATGAAGCTGGTGCGCCCCACCATCAGGCGATCCATGGCCTGCTGAATCAGCACTTCGGTGCGGGTGTCCACCGAACTGGTGGCCTCGTCCAAAATGAGGATTTTGGGGTCGGCCAGCACCGCCCGCGCAATGGTCAAAAGCTGCATTTGCCCTTGCGAGATGTTGGTCGTTTCCTCGTTGATGACCAAGTTGTAGCCATCGGCCAGCGTGTGGACAAAATGGTCTACGTGGGCGGCTTGGGCGGCGGCAACCACTTCCTCATCGGTGGCATCCGGCCGGCCGTAGCGGATATTCTCCATAATCGTGTCGTTATAGAGCCAGGTGTCTTGCAGTACCATGCCAAACCAGCGGCGCAAATCTTGTCGCTTAAAGTCACGAATGTCGTAGCCATCCACCAAAATCGCGCCGTCGTTGACATCATAAAAGCGCATCAACAGCTTGACAATGGTCGTCTTGCCCGCGCCTGTTGGCCCAACAATGGCAACCTTTTGCCCAGGATTGGCAACGGCCGATAAGTTGTGGATAATCGGCTTGTCGGCCTCATAGCCAAAACGCACATTGCGGAATTCCACATGCCCTTGCAACGATTCCAGCTTGATTGGGGTTGTCGTTTCCTTCACCTCTTCCGGCTCATCCAGAAACTCAAAGACGCGCTCGGCGGCAGCGGCCGTTTGCTGCAAAATGTTGGAAATGTTGGCTAACTGCATCAACGGCTGGTTAAACGAGCGTACATATTGGATAAACGCCTGAATATCACCCACCGTAATCGCATTCCGCACCGTTAGGTAGCCACCGACGATGACCACCGCCACATACCCCAGGTTGCCGACAAAAAACATCATTGGCATCAGCAAACCGGACAGGAATTGGGATTTCCAGGCTACGCCGTAGAGCGTGTCGTTAAACCCTTCAAATTTCTCGATACTGCGAGCTTCGCCGTTGAACGCCTTCATGACGCGATGGCCGCCAAACATCTCCTCCACATGACCATTGACATACCCTAGATAATTCTGCTGTTCCTTAAAGTAGACCTGGGAACGGCTGACGACAAAGCCGACCACACCCAACGTCAGGGGAATGACCAGCAGAGCCACCAACGTCATCACCCAGCTAATGGTCAACATCATAACCAGCACGCCGATGACGGTGATGACCGAGGTGATGATCTGAGTCAGGCTTTGGCTGAGGGTTTGGTTAACGGTATCTACGTCGTTGGTGATGCGCGACAGCACTTCACCCTGCGTCGTTTTGTCGTAATAACTCAGCGGCAGCCGGTTCATCTTGGCCGCAATTTCCTCACGGAAGCGGTAGGAGATGTCGGTGGAGACATCGGCCATCATCCAGGCCATTATGTAGGCGAAGATGGCGGAAATGATGTAGAGGATGAGGATGGTGAGCAGAATGCGGCCGATGTAGTCAAAATCAATTGAGCCGGTACCGGCAATTTGTGCCATCACCCCTTCAAACAATTTGGTGGTGGCGTTGCCCAACACTTTGGGGCCAACAATGTTAAAGACCGTTGAAGCAATGGCGAAGATAACCACCACAATGATCTTCAGTCGGTGCGCCCGCAAATAGTGGGCGAGCTTGACCATGGTTCCTTTGAAGTTACGCGCTTTGTCGCCCTTACGCATGGCACCCATTGGCCCGCCTTCGCCAGAACGACTACGTCCGTGCATCATCATGATGATAGTTCCTCCATACTGAGCTGCGACAGGGCGATTTCCTGGTACGTTTCGCAGTTTGCCATTAATTCGTTGTGGGTGCCTTTGCCAACCATCCGGCCGTGTTCCAAGACCACAATCTGGTCGGCATTTTTCACCGTCGAGACGCGCTGCGTGACGATGAGAATGGTGCTGTCGTTGGTGCTTTCATACAAAGCCCGTCGCAAAGCAGCATCGGTTTTGAAGTCTAGGGCGGAAAAGGTGTCGTCAAAGATGTAGATGGGTGGCTGTTTGACCAGGGCGCGGGCGATGGAAAGGCGCTGCCGCTGCCCGCCTGAGACGTTTGTCCCACCCTGTGAGATTTCGGTTGCCAACCCATCGGGTTTTTCTTTGATGAAGTCGGCGGCTTGGGCGATGGTAACGGCCGTTTCCAAATCCTCTTTCGTCGCCAGCTCATCCGCATAGCGCAAATTGCTCTCGTTGGTTCCAGAGAACAAGACACCCTTTTGCGGCACATAGCCAATCTTGTCCCGCAGGTCGTGCTGCGTCACCTCGCGGATGTCTATACCATCCAGCAAAACTGCGCCGCCGGTAACATCATAGAAACGGGGAATCAGGTTCACCACCGTAGATTTGCCTGAACCCGTGGAGCCAATAAAGGCGGTGGTTTCGCCGGGTCGCGCCACGAAGCTGACATGATGCAGCACGTCGGTGTCGGCACCGGGATAGCGGAAAGAGACGTTGCGGAATTCCACCTCGCCCTGAAATTGCCCGTTTAGACGTTTGGGAGCTACCGGGTCGTTAATGATCAGGTCGGTTTCCAACACATCGGCAATCCGTTCGGCCGAGACGGAGGCGCGGGGCAGGATGATGAAGAGCATGGAGAGCATGAGGAAGGAGAAGACGATTTGCACGGCGTATTCTAAAAAGGCCATCATGTCGCCTATTTGAATGTTGGCTTCGGCCACCTGGTGCGCCCCAACCCAGATGATGACGACGGAGAGGACGTTGAGGACAAACATCATGACGGGCATCATAACGGCCGTTATTCGAGCAGTGAACAAGGTGTTTTCGGCCAACTCCACATTGGCTTTGTCAAACCGTTTTTCCTCAAACGGCTGCATGTTGAAGGCGCGAATCACCATCATGCCGGACAAATTTTCCCGCGCCACCAGATTGAGCTTGTCAATTAGTGCCTGCATGACGCGGAATTTGGGCATGGCGATGGAGATAGTGATAACGATGACACTTATGAGCACCACAACCGCCAGAGCAATGGTCCACCACATGGAGGCACTTTTGCCAATGGCGCGAATAATGCCGCCCACGCCCATAATCGGCGCATAGAAGACGAGCCGCACCATAAACATCGTCACCATTTGCAGTTGGGTGATGTCGTTGGTGGAGCGGGTGATAAGCGAGGCGGTGGGGAATTTGTCAAACTCAATGCTGGAGAAGCTTTCCACCTTTTTGAAGATGTCGCTGCGTAAATCGCGCCCCACACCAGCGGCAATTTTGGCCGACAGGTAAGCGACGCTGATGGTGCAAAAGGCGGCCAACAGGGTAATGCCCAGCATGATCGCGCCGGCTCGCCAAATGTAGCGGCTTTGCAGTTGGCTAATGTCTACACCGAGTGCTTCGTATTCAGCTTTGACGGCGGTAACGGCCGTTTGTTCCACCATCCTCTCCCCCAACGCCGCAAACCGCTCATTCATATTGGCCGAAAGCTGCTCGCGTTGGGCGGTTGGCAACTGCCCCAACATGGCAAACAAATCCACCCCAGGGGGCAGTTGCGACAAATCAAACGCGCCGCCGCCACCTAGCTGCGCCGCTGCCTCCGGGTCTTCCATCGCCCGCTGCAACCCCGATACCGCCAGCAATGCTTTGGCAATAGGTGTCTTGAGCGCATCCAAGTCATCCTGGCTCATCTCGTTGAGGACGTAGATTGGCTCATCCTTCAAGAGCGGATAGGTTTCTTCATAATCGGCCGCCGCCGTGGTGTTGGGTTCAATGAGGGTGTAAGCGTTGCGAACGGCCGTTGCCTCATCGTCATTCAAAAACAGCAGCAGTCGAGTCATCGTCTCCTGCCGCATCGCCTCTGGCACAGTGCTTTCCACACCGCTTTGCTGAATACCCGTATTGATAATGCGCGACAGATAATCGGGCAGCATCAGGTCAAAGTTAGCCTGGGCGAATAACAAGATGACGGCCGCCACAAACATGAGCATGTAGGGCTTTAGGTATCTACGTATTCGTAACATAGTTGATTTCCTTATAGGTTATTGGCTATTGGAAGATTGGGGATTGTGAACCTTCATTAATCTCCAATCTCTAATCCCCAATCTCCCGTTTCACCGCCATCACCTGCGCCCCCAGCTTTTGCAGCAAGTTGAATAATGTTTGCTGCTCATCGGCATTCAGGGTGTGAAAGCAGTGGTCAATGGTTTCTAAATGGTTGCGGGTGTGTTGGCTGACAAGAAAACGGCCGTTTTCCGTCAGACGAATATTAAACCGGCGACGGTCATTTGGGTCTAAGCGGCGTTCAATCAGCCCCGCCTCCTCCAAACTGCGGATAAACGTACTCATCGTGTTGCGGCTCACCCCCTGCCGCTCGCTAATCTCCGAGGGGTTCAACTCCCCGCGATCACCCATCTGATCGGCAAAAAAGAGGTGCATCAGCACCCGATATTGGGCAAAAGACAGCCCCGCTTCGTCCACACTCTGCTCCCCCATGTGGTAGAGCGAGCGCGAAACAAACCCTAATTCATCCATCAGCCGAATGGTCTGTGGGTCAATGTCGGGGTGGAAGCTCTGCATAAATTGCATCCACTTTTGCCGTTTTTCTTTGTCTTGCAGCCAATTCTTATGCGTCATAACCTACCCACAAAAAAAGACAGCTTCTCAATCTGCCCAGTGCAGATGGATCATGCTGCCGCATTTACTACGATGGTTAATTGTACGCCATCGAACTATTCTGTCAAGAACTTGCAGGGAAGCAATTTCACGCCGAGGCGCAAAGGCGCAAAGTTTTTTGGCTCTTTGGGAATTCAGGGGGCTGACTTGCTTTTGACGTGGTGCGTGGTGCGTGATACGTGGCAAATGAACCTTCTAACGCACCACGCACCAAATTTGTCAACCCCAGGAGATCCAAAAGAACCAGTTTTTTCTTTGCACCTTGGCGTGAAAAATTTTGGTTTGCTTAACTCGTAGCCAAGGCACGAACACGATTTATCCGCCAAAATCCGCTCAAATCCGCGTCATCCGCGCATCCATTTTCTTTCTCGCTGGCGGCTAGGAATCTTCAAAGTTAACCTGGATATGTAATTGTGGTAAAGCAGTTACGGGAATGTCAACGAATTCGGCTAACCCACCCCAGTCAGTAACGGCCGTTTCTCCCCCATTCTCCCACCCCAGCACCACCGTCTTTTCAAACAACTCATCCAGCTCGTCCCCCGGCAAAAGCGTTACCTGCACCAAACAAAGCGTCTCATTCTCCCCGTCGCGGTACGCTTCCAGGGTAAAGGGCAGGTTGAGAACGGCCGTTTCTGCCTGCCCCCCCAGCCGCAGCAGTCGCGCATGATAGCGGCCACTGTCGGCGGGGGCGCGGGTGCGGGTCAAAACCGGCGGTGGCGTCAGCAGCGCCACCAACCCCTGCGTCAATTGCAGACTAGAACCATCCAGCCGCTGCTGGAACGCCTGCCGCAGTTGTGCCAGCAAGGATGCTGCTTGCGGCAAAAAGCTGAGGTCGGGTTGGGGAATGTGGGTGGGCTGGGGCAGCGTTTGGCTGCGAACGGCCGTTTCTAACTCATACAGCCGGGCATAAGCCGCCGCACAATCGGGACACGCATCAAGGAGAACGGCCGTTTGTGGGTACAGTGCCACATAATCTTCGCCCGCAAGCTGTGCCGCAATGTAATCGTCAAGTTGTTCCAGACATTGCTGGAAGGTTGCTTCGTTGCAAGGGGTTAACAACGTCGCAACCAACATTTGACGGCGATCTCGCCTGTTGCCATTATCGCCTATCATAGAAATCTTCCTTTTGTTCGCCGCGAACGAATCGAATCTTTCTTAAAGACGGTTTACCCCACCCGATCCTTTCCCGCCGATTCAATCAGGTAGGCCTTTAGCTTGCTCAAATTTTTTGACCGCGTGGCCTGAATATGATTCGGACGTACCTCTGTTTGCGACAAATCACTTTCTATCTGCGATAATTGCTCATCTTCCTCATCATCAAGAAAACGACCAATCACCACCCGCTGCGAACGGTCGCTGAGCGGTGCTTGTAGCAGTAAATCCCGCCACTCCTCTACGCTAATCGCCGACAAAACTTGCATCTCCAAAGACCCATTTGGCTCTGGCGGATCATACCCATCTTCCCACTCTACCAGCCGCTTTTCCCGCCGCAGCTCATCCAGAATCAGGTTGCGCGTCAAACGCTGCGCCCAGGCAACAAACTTGTCTGGCGATTCACAACTGTCAATCTTAGAAAAAACGCGCTCAATGCTTTTTTGGGCATACCCTTCGGCCACCATTTCGTTGCCGTGCATCATGGCAAAAGCAACGCGGTACAAAATGTGCCACAACACGCGGTAGGCTTCGTTACAAACGGCCGTTTCTTCACTCAAACAGCCCGCATACAGTTCACTACTCTCATATTCAGGCAACATAGCTCGCTCTCAAAAACAACAGTCACGAACTTTCCGGCAGCTTTGGCTGGTTGTGTAACTGCACTGGTGCCTGCTCCTTTGCCTTTAGCCGCAGTTGCAGCATATCCACTACCACTGAAAACGCCATTGCAAAGTAGACATAGTTCTTCAAATGCAGTTCCTCCGCTTGTTCATGCGCCCAGCCTTCTACCACCAGAATGGAACCAATAAGAATGAGGAAGGAAAGTGCCAAAATCTTGAGCGACGGGTGTTTCTCGATAAAATCGGCAATGGAGTTAGCGAAGAAAACCATAATCGCCGCCGAAACCAAAATAGCAACAATAATAATGCTGGTGTGTTCGGTAATGCCAACGGCCGTTATCACTGAGTCCAACGAAAAGACCACATCAACGAGAATCACCTGCGTTAGCACCGCCCCCAACGTGGCAACACCGGTACTCACCGTATGCTGGCTGTGGTCCTCCACATCCAGCTTTTCGTGAATTTCATATGTGCTTTTGCCAATGAGGAACAGCCCCCCCAGCAGCAAAATGATGT
>JAGQGA010000152.1 GCA_020432595.1 Anaerolineales bacterium
CTGCTGGCCGACGGCCGTTTATTGCTCAGCACCACCGGTGATGTCAGCGTAGACGGCGTGCGTGGCAAAGACGAGGATTTACTGCTCTTTTCGCCAGAGTCGCTGGGTGAGATGACAAACGGCCGTTTTGAACTTTACTTCGACGGCTCCGACGTGGGGTTGGCGGGGTCAGACCTGTGGGGAGCGTGGCTAGAGCCATTCAGCCAGTCGCTCTACTTGTCCACCAAGAATGACGTGACGCTACCCAACCTCACGGCCAGCAACCGTGACATTTTTGTCTGCCGCTTGCAGGCGGCAGGGGAAACCACGGCGTGTGAATTCAACCCAACGCTGTTTTGGCAGGGAAGTGTGGCCGGGTTTAACGGCCGTTTAGATGCCCTTACGCTGCAAACCGGTGGCGTGGCAATGGCAAATGTGTCGGGGCAGGAAACGGCCGTTTCGGTTGTCCCGCGCCAACCGTAAACCTATTGCGGAACAAGCCAAAGCAAAAAAACTTTAGACAGGATTAACAGGATTTTTCAGGATTAAGTTTGAAAATCCTGAAAAATCGTGTAAATCCTGTCAAAAATTCTTGTACGGTGAACAAGAATTTGGCTTGCAGGGTACTATTCCACCTCGTGCAGCACAAAACGGCGGAACGCTTCGACGTATTTCACGCCAATGCGCTTGCCCGCCTCGCCCGACCACTGCTTCACCATTTCCGTGGGATCCCATTCAGGGAACTGGCTGGGGGCATGGCACTTCAACGCCTCAATTTTGAGATCAATCACGTCGCTGATGTCAATAAACAGGTTGGCATCGGGGCCATAGGAGATATAGAGGTAGTTGATTTTGTGGGCAAAAATGCCTTCCTCTTCAAACTCCTGATATTGCAGCCGCATTTCGCTGGCCGGGAAAACGGCATCCACAACGGCCGTTGCCACCGCTCGGTGGTCGGGGTGGTTGATGTAGCTGTCTTCAACAAACACGGAGCGGGGATCGCCTGAAACCACCACGTTGGGTTTGTATTGGCGAATCAGCTTGACAAAATGCTTCCGCATCGCCAGCGACGGTTCGGTCAAACCATCGTGGTAGCCCAAAAACAGTACCCGCTGTACGCCCACGATGTCGGCGGCGGCACGCTGCTCGGCATGGCGAATGGAGGCCAGCTGTTCACCTGTCAGTGATTTGTCATGTGAGCCAATGTTGCCGTCGGTAACAATGACATAGGTAATTTCGCAGCCGTGCTTGGCCCACAAAGCGGCCGTTCCCGCCACACCAAACTCAATATCATCAGGATGGGCGTAGATAAACATCGCCCGTTCGGGAATGTAACGATTGCTCATAATCAGTGAGCAGTAATCAGTAATCAGTAATCAGTAATCGGTGTGTGACTGATTACTGGCTACCGATTACTGATTACCCTCTTCCTCTTCCTTAACTGCTTCCAAAATCATACGGCGGAACCGTTCGGCATATTTGAAACCAACTTCCTTGCCAATTTCCGCCGCCCAGTCTTTTACCCGTTGACCGGGATCCCAATCGGGGGAAAATTGGGTGGGCGCGTGCTGGCGCAATGCTTCGATTTTGGTCTCAATCGTTTCGCTGATGTCTTCGTAGTAGTTGGGGTTTTCATGCGTGGTCACATAAACGTAGTTAACCTTGTGCGGGAAAATCCCCTCTTCCTCAAATTCCTGGTGTAGTAGCCGCATTTCAGATGATGGGAAAACGGCATCAATGGCCGCCTTACCCGCAGCGCGGTGGTCAGGATGATTGATGCGGTCGCCACGGAAAATGACGTTGGGGTCACCGCAAACAACGACGTTGGGTTTGTGAATGCGGATGAGCTTGACGAGCCGCTTCCGCAGTTCCAGGTCTGGCACCAACAGCCCATCGTCATAGCGCAGGAAGATCATGTTTGTGACACCGGCGATATTGGCAGCGGCCGTTTGTTCGGCTTCACGAACTTGCGCCAACCTCTCGCGGGTCATTTCCGGGTCATGGGTGCCAACATTGCCGCTGGTGAGCAGGATATAGGTGACTTCACAGCCATATTTGGCCCATTTTGCCGCCGTGCCAGCACAGCCAAATTCAATGTCGTCTGGATGAGCGTAGATAAACATCGCCCGCTCAGGTACATATTGCTTATTCATTTAAGTGGACTTGCCTCCGTTTGTCGTTAATGCTATGGGGGATTATAACGCACCTGTAGAAGGGGTAAACAGTAATCGGTAATCGGTAATCAGCAGGCTCACTGATTACCGATTACCGATTACCGATAACTGATGACGCTCTGCCATTGGTCGTTTGGGTAAAGGGAGGTAGCATTGAACGGGAAAAAATGACGAGGTGGGCATATGGAACAGATGGTGGACAAACGAACGGGGACGGCGCGGGCAGATTTAGTGTGGCTGGTAGGGGTTAGCCTGGTGCTGCTGTTGATTTCGCTGCCATTTTCGAGTTATGCGGTGTCGGTGCCGATTATTCAGGCGGAGTGGGTACTGACGAATACGGAGGCGGCGGTACTCTTTTCGCTGTTTCTGATTGGCTACGCCCTGTCGTCGCTGGTGCTGCTGCCGCTAACGGATCGGGTAGCGCCCGAGAAAATTTTGCTGGCGGGGGCGGTGGTAGTGTCGGTAGCACATTTGCTGTTTCCGCTGCTGGCGCGGGGGTTTGTGGTAGGGGGCACGCTGCGCTTTTTTATGGGGATGGGGCAGGTAGCGGCGTATATCCCGGGGGTGCAATTGGTCTCGGAGCGGTTTCGGTTGGGGAAGCGAGGAACGGCCGTTGGGCTGTTCGTCGCTGCTGGGTATGCCGGAACCACCCTATCTTACTCCTTCACGGGGCTGATGCTGGAGCGCGCCGGGGGGTGGCGGTCAGCCTACTTAACAACCTCACTAGTAGGGCTGGTAGGAGTAGCCCTGGCCGTATGGCTGCTGTGGCTGGCGCGGAATAATGGTAATCGGTTATCGGTAATCAGTAATCAGTTGGTGAAAAAGGGGAAGCTAGATTTAGGGGTGCTGCGAGATCGGCCGGTGATGCTGGTAATTTTGGGGTACGCGCTGCACACGGCAGAACTGTATTTGGCGCGGCTGTGGTTTCCGTTGCTGTTGGGAGTAGCTTTAGTGAACAACGGCCGTTCTCCGCTCGAAGCTACCGCTACCGCCGCCACCTATTCCGGCTTTATGTTTATGATGGGGATCATTGGCGTTATGGCCGGTGGCTATTTGTCCGACTATTTGGGGCGAGGACGGGGGGCGGCACTGATTTTTGCCCTGAGCGGGCTGTGTTCGTTTGTGGTGGGGTGGCTAACGGCCGTTCCCACCCCCTGGCTCATCGGACTCGGCTTTTTTTACGGCTTTGTCACCGCCGCCGATTCGGCCATTTATTCAACGGCCGTTACCGAACTCTCCCCTCCCGGCAAAGTTGGTTCCACCCAGGCGGTGCAGTCGTTTTTGGGCTTCACCATTGGAGCCATTGTGCCGGTACTGGCGGGGGGCATTTTGGACAGCGCGGGCGGAACGGCCGTTGCCTGGGGGCTGGCCTTCACCTTTAACGGGCTGCTGGCAGTGGTAGGCGTGGCTTCCCAGCTTTACTTGCAGCGACTGACGGGGAAAGCGTAGGGAGTGGAGAGTGGAGAGTAGGGAGTACACTCCACACCCCACTCCCTACACCCACAAATAGTTGCCCCGAACGGATGGTCTATGTAGAATCTCTTTGAGAGGCAGTTTGGTTTAGCTACAGCAAACATAACCCATGCAGACGATTTTAATTATTGAGCCAGACAATGGATTTGCCCAGGCGTTGGCGCAGGAACTGAAAAAGATTGGCCCAGCCACCATTTCTACCGTTCCTACCATTCCCGAAGGCTGTCTGATTCTTAGTCAGCGGCCGCAATCGCTGGTTTTTATGCCGGTCAGCGACGACACGGCCACGCTGGTGCGGGCACTGCGAGCACTGCAGCCAGGGGTGCCGATTATTTTGACAATGGGGGAAGAAACGGCCGTTTCTCCCGCCGTCACCAACCAAGTCCAGGGCACACTCAGCCACAAAAACCTCAAATCCCACCTGCCCCGCCTGCTTGACCAAGCCCCCGCTTTTGTGCCAACCCACGATGCCAGCCGAGCCAAACCCCACGCGCCAAGCCCCGCTCCGCCACCCAAGATCAGCAGCAAACAGCCGATTCGGCCGGCCGATGTCCAGCATCTCTTTGACCGGGTAGAACTGGGGGAATTGGTGCAAACCATCATCCTGTCCCAGGCCAACACCATTCTTGCCAGCCGTGGCCGTCACAAACCCGCCATCCAAAAAATCTTTGTCGCCCAAATTGGGGCCGATTGGAACGGCCGTTACGCGGCCCGCCTGCAATTTCAGCCTACCCCCAGCGGCGATGCCCAACTTTATGCCCGTGCCCTCAGCGACGGCTATCTGCTGACGCTGGTTGCCACACCGGAAGCATCGCTGCGGGAGTTGAGGATGAGAGGGGAGGCATTAACGGCCGTTATTCAACAGCTTCTCGACGGTCAGCAGCCAGACACCCTTGCCCCCATCCAATTTAGCACCGGCCAGCCTGACCAACGCGAAAAGCGCATCAGCTACAACATCGCCTGGCAGCCACAAAAACCATTGCGCCACGACCTGCAAATCCCGCTTCGCCGCGCCCTGCAACGGCTGGCACACGAAAACGCCTGCGTCCTCACCTACGTCACCGCCGACCCCGAACTGATCCACCTCCACATCAACTGCCCCGCCGCACGCGGCAGCGACTGGATTGCCTATCTGCTCAAAAACGGCTCAGAAGAAATTATCCAAAAGGAATACCATTTAGATGAACCTCTTTGGGCAACCGGCTTCTACGCCGCCGAATCCGCCAAACCATTAAGCGACAATGAACTACGCCTCCTTTTGGAAAAAAGGGAGCTATCATAACAGAAGAGATTGAGAGATTGGGGATTGGAGATTGGAGATTGATGAAGGTTCACAATCTCCAATCTCCTAATCCCCAATCTTCCCATCCAAGGAAAATATTATGCCAGACCACAAACTGGTTCTTATTGACGGCCACGCATTGGCCTATCGCATGTTTTTTGCCCTGCCTTTGCAGGCCTTCACCACCAAAGCCGGGGAGCCAACCAACGCCACCTACGGTTTTATTCGCACCCTGTTGGAACTCATTTTAGCGAAAAACCCGCCCAAATATTTGGCGGTTAGCTTTGACGTGGGGGCTACCTTCCGCGACGAAATTTTTGCTGAGTACAAAGGAACGCGGGAAAAGATGCCCGACGAGCTACGGCTGCAAATTGACCGCATCAAAGAGGTGGTGCAGGCACTCAACATCCCCATTATGGAGCTTGAGGGGTACGAGGCTGACGACGTGCTGGGAACCATTGCCGCCCAGGCCAAAGAGCAGCACGTGCCCGCCCACATCATCACCGGCGACCGCGACTTGCTGCAACTGGTGGATGACAACACGGCGGTTGAGTTGCCCACGCGGGGCAGCCAGCCGTCGGAGGTGTTTGATAAAACGGCCGTTTTCAACTACTTCGGTGTCCGCCCCGACCAGGTAGTTGATTGGAAAGCCCTCGTTGGCGACACCAGCGACAACATCCCCGGTGTCAAAGGCATTGGCGCCAAAACCGCCTCCAAGCTCATCAACGATTACGAAACCCTTGACGGCATCTACGCCCATGTAGACACTATCAAAGGGGCCAGCGGCAAAAAGCTGGCCGAAGGCAAGGACAATGCCTATCTTAGCTACAAGCTCGCCAAAATTATCACCGATGCCCCCATCACCCTCAACCTGGAAGCGTGCGTAGCGCACGACTTCGACCCCCAACCCGTCTTTGCCCTCTTCCACGACCTCGAATTCCGCACCCTTACCAAAATGCTGGCCGACAGCCTGGAAGAAAAGCCCGCCGACCTGACGGGCGACAGCGACCTGCCTCCCACCGAGGCTATTCTGGTCAACAGCAAAAAGCAGCTTGATGAGCTTGTTAGTGCCCTCAACAAAGCCAAAATCATCAGCTTTGATGTGGAAACCACCGGCCTCGACAAGCTCACCGCTGAGCTGGTGGGGGTTTGTTTGGCCGTGCAGCCGCCCAAAAGCTATTACATTCCCGTCGGCCATTTGGCGGGCGAGGCGCAGGCCACCAGCGGGCAGATGTCGCTCTTTGCCACCAAGGCCACGCTGGCTCCCAACCAACTGCCGCTAAAAACGGTGCTAGACGCGATTCGGCCGGCGCTCACCAACCCCGCCATTCCCAAAGTGGCTCACAACGCCAAATACGACTACATGATTTTGGAGCGTTATGGCATTGAAGTCGCTCCCATCAACTTTGACACCATGATTGCTGAATGGCTGACCGACCCCAGCACCAAGTTCAAGGGGCTAAAAGATTTGGCCGCCCACCGGCTGGGGCTGCAAATGACCAACATCGAAGCGCTGATTGGCAAAGGCAAGGGACAGAAAACCTTTGCCGAAGTTCCCATTGACGACGCTGTTGCCTATGGTGCCGCCGATGCTGACATGACGCTGCGGCTGGTGAAACCACTGCAAGCCGAACTCAAAGAAAAGGGGCTGGAGCAGTTGGTGGATGTGGAAATGGCGCTCATCCACGTGCTGGCTGACATGGAAAAGGCGGGGGTTGCGATTGACGTGCCGTTTTTTGAGAAGATGTCGCAGGAGATGGGGGCGCAGTTGCAAACGCTGGAAACGCAAATTTACGCCATTGCTGGCGAACCGTTTAACATTAACTCCACGCAGCAAATGAGCAATATTTTGTTTGGCAAGCTGGGGCTGCCAACGGCCGGTTTAAAGAAAACCAGCAGCGGCCACTACTCCACCGCCGCCAACGTGCTGGATGATTTAACGCAGTTGGACAAAACCGGCATCATCAACGCCCTGCAAGAGTACCGCGAACTGGGCAAGCTAAAGGGAACCTATGTGGATGCGCTGCCCAAAATGGTGAACCCACAGACGGGGCGGATTCACACTAGCTTTAACCAGACGGGGGCGATTACCGGCCGTTTAGCCAGCAGTGACCCCAACTTGCAAAACATCCCCATTCGCAGCGCGGCTGGGCAGCAAATTCGGCGCGGTTTTGTGACGGCACCGGGCTGGCAATTCCTAGCCGCCGATTATTCGCAGGTTGAACTGCGGATTTTGGCCCACATCAGCCAGGATGAGGCGCTGCTGGATGCGTTTCGCCACGATCAGGATATTCACCGCACCACGGCAGCGGCCGTTTATTCGATTCCGGTGGAAGAAGTGACCTTTAACCAACGCCGCTTTGCTAAGGCGGTCAACTTTGGCCTCATCTATGGCATGGGGGCATTCCGCCTGGCGCGTGACTCGGAGCTAACGCTAGCGGAAGCCGAAAATTATATCAAGGAATATTTTGAGCGGTTTCCCGGCATCCAGCGATATTTGGATGAGACCAAGGCGACGGCGCGGCAGCAGGGGTATGTGGAAACGCTGCTGGGGAGGCGGCGCTACTTCCCCGTGCTGAAGGGGAGCAGCAACCGTCAGCTTATCATGCGTGCCGAACGTGAGGCGGTGAACCACCCGATTCAGGGCACGGCCGCCGACATCATCAAGCTGGCGATGCTGGAACTGCACAAAACGCTAACGGCCAATTTTCGCGCCCGCCTGCTGCTGCAAGTCCACGACGAACTGCTGCTGGAAGTGCCCGAAGACGAACTGGCCGAGGTGCAAACACTCGTCGTCAACACCATGTCCAATGCCTTTAAGCTGGACGTGCCGCTCAAGGTGGAGGCCAATACGGGGTCTAACTGGCTGGAACTGAAATCTTAAATAAAGCGTGGTGCGTAGCGCATAAAAACGCACCACGCACCACGCATAATACAACCATGACAACTTCCAACGTAACGCAACGTTCCCGCTTTTCTTTTCCCAAACTCCCGGCCAGTTTACCCAGCCGAGGCAATGCCTTCTTCCAAAAACTAGCCGCCTTGCTCTTTGGGTTGTGGGGGTGGCAGGTTGATGGCGACCTGCCTGATGACGTATCGCAGGCGGTGGTAATTGGTGCTCCCCACACCTCCAACTGGGATTTTATCATTGCCATGATCACCGTTTTTGCTTTCGACATCAAGCTCTCAATTTTGGGCAAACACACCATTTTTGTCTGGCCGTTCCGGCGGCTGCTGCTATGGATGGGAATTGTGCCCACAGATCGGCGGGCGGCACAGGGGTTTGTTTCGCAGGCGATCCATCAGTTTACCCAACACGACCGCTTTTTGCTGGGGATTGCCCCAGAAGGGACGCGCAGCAAGGTGGCAACATGGAAATATGGGTTTTACTATATTGCCCAGGGTGCCAAGGTGCCAATTGTGCCGATAGGGCTAGATTTTGGCCGCAAGCGGATTAAGATTGGGGCAAAAGTTTGGGCATCGGGTGATTTGGAGGGGGATATGATGCAAATTCGGGCGTTTTATGCAGATGTGGTGGGAAAACGGCCGGATTTGGGATAGTTGGGGATTGGAGCTTGGAGATTGATGAAGGCTCACAATCTCCAAGCCCCAATCTCTTCTTCAGGAGTTTACAATGAACAATGGTAGTACGTTAACGAGTTTGGTACAGCGGTTTGCCGATGCGGAATGTAGTTGGCTGAGTACGGTGCGGCCAAACGGCCGTTCGCACAGCAGCCCCATTTGGCACGTGTGGTATGAAGGGAAAGTGTATGTGGTAACGAAGGAAACGGCCGTTAAAACCCGTAATATCCTCCACAACCCCAGCGTTGTCATCACCCACCCCGACCCCAAGGATGTGGTGATCATCGAAGGAATGGCACGGCTGGCACCAGAGAAACGGGCAGCACTGCGACCGCTGCTGCTGCAAAAGTACAAGTGGGACATTAGCGACCCAGACGAGGCGAATTACAACACGGTCGTTGAGATTACGCCGACGCGGCTGATTGCCTGGGGGGCATATGGCGGTGGCCGTTGGACGGGGGCGGAGGTAACGGCCGTTCGTGACGTTGCCGCCAACTGATGAAACTCGACAAACACTACACCGATCCACGCCTCGTTGAACTTTACGACCACGACAACCCACGTGGTGCTGATACCGATTTTTATCTAACCCTAGCCGCCGAGCTTAACGCACAGCGCATCATTGACCTAGGGTGCGGCACCGGCCTGTTAACCTGCGAACTAGCAACAGGTCAACGCCAAATCATTGGCGTTGACCCTTCCCCTGCCATGCTGGCCGTGGCGCAGCGGAAGCCGGAAGCCGAGCGTGTGGAATGGGTAGTTGGCGATGCCAGCATCTTGGGAGAGCGCAACGCCGATTTGCTGACTATGACGGGCAACGTCGCGCAAATCTTTCTGGACGATGCCGACTGGGCTGCCACCCTCTGCCACATCCACAAGGTACTGCGCCCCGGCGGTTATGTGGCATTTGAAAGCCGCAACCCCACCGCACGCGCCTGGGAGCAATGGGGGCGCGACGAGACCTTTGAAGAAATAGAGACACCGTTTGGGTCAATGGCGTGCTGGCTAGAGGTATTGGACGTGCAAGACGGTCAAGTACATTTTGTCGGCCACAATCTCTTTAAGGCCACGGGTGAAGATGTGGCGGCTTACAGCACGCTGCGTTTCCGCAGCCACACCGAGTTAGCAGACTCTTTGCGCCAAGCTGGTTTTACGGTTGACCGGGTATATGGTGATTGGCATCACGGAGCTTTTACAGACACGAGCCGCCTCATGATTTTTGTGGCACGGCGTAATGAACCAGCCGA
>JAGQGA010000153.1 GCA_020432595.1 Anaerolineales bacterium
CGCTAAGCCCGTTGGCACTGGCCGCGCTGCTAATCGCCTGCATCTCCTCCTTGTCCTTCACTGCAATGCCATAATTGTTGGGTTCCCCTTCATACGGCTCCACCATCAGCGCCGTGCGTGGGCCAAGGGCACCATCGGCAAAAATTTTCACCCCGCCAATCCGCAGCCAATCATCGCCAAAGCCAGAGCGCAGCCCCACGCCAATGGCGTGATCAAGCCGGTATTCGGGGATGTTTTTGACAAAGCGCAGCCCCAATTCACCGTTGCTGTGCAGCGTTTGCAGTCCCACAAAGCAGTCGCGGTCGTCAAAATCGTGGATGCCAACCAGCCCGGCTTGCCAACACTGGGTTTGGGCATAGCGCATCGCCTCCACCACGCGGGCGGGCGTCGGTTCGGGAATGTGGTTTTCCACCAGTTCGATGGCGGTTTCAAAAAGGATACCGGTGGGGTTGCCGTTGGCATCGCGCTGGATGCTGCCGCCGGCCGGGTCGGGGGTGTGCTTGTCAATGCCGGCCAAACGCAGAGCCGCGCTGTTGACCCAGGAGGCGTGGCCGCTGCGGTCGCGGAAGTTGACGGGGTGGTTGGGAGCAATGGTGTCAAGCTGTTGGGCATTGGGAAAAGCCACCACGTCCCAATCATCGTGTTTCCAGCCGCGCCCGCGCACCCATTCCCCGGCCGGGGTTTCGCCAACTTTGGCGGCAATGCGCCCCAACGCTTCGCCCAGGCTACGGCAGCCATCGAGGTTGACGCGCTGAAGTTGGAGGGAGTAGCCGTGAAAATGCACGTGGGCATCTACGAGGCCAGGGGTGGCACAACGGCCGTTTACATCCACCACCTTGCCCCCTGCCCCCAGCAGCACTTTCATGTCGTCGTCATTGCCAACGCCAATGATAACGTTATTGCGAATAGCAACGGCCGTTGCGGTGGGAGTGGTGGGGTCCATGGTGTAAAAACGGCCGTTAATCAAAACAGTTGTTGCAGACATAATTTCTCCTCGTAATTATAGTCGCTGGTCGCTGGTTGCTGCTACAAACCACTAGCCACCGGCCACTATTTTCATTCATTTGCTGGTGCCGCACAGCGGCGTGCTGTTTCCTCAGCCTGTAGGAAACCATTAACATCCTTCATTTTAACAAAAATCGGTGGTATCATCATTGTGGTGCAAAATTTTCCACATTGTAATTTAGCGTGTAATAGTACTGAGTTACCATCATAGCTGTTTGAAGAAGGTTGTCTGTTGATTATCACAACACTACTGCGAACATCAAGGACTTCAATGATAATATGGAAGCACATAAATTAGTTTTAATTATTGATGACGAAGAGCCAGTGCGTGAGGCTGTGGCCGACATTTTAGAGTTGGAAGGGGTACAGTCCATGGCGGCGGCTAACGGTTTTGAGGGAGTCGCGCTCTATCAAGAAAACCGAACCAATATTGACGTGGTGCTGCTCGATTTGTCCATGCCTGGGTTAAGCGGTGAGGAAACGCTGTCGGAATTGCACAAAATTGACCCTAACGTGCAGGTTGTCCTTTCTTCCGGCTATTCGGAACTGGATGCCCGGCACCGCTTTGAACAAATTGGCATCGCTGGCTTTATCCAAAAACCCTACGACTTGGACACCTTTGTTGCTGAAATCCGGCGACATCTAAGCCGATAACGCAACTGCAGGGCGATTTGGCAAATCGCCGCCCGATTAACGGCTACAGCAGTGTATCATGCTCATCCATCGTGGTATGCGGTAGCCCGTATTTGTCTCCCTGAAATTCAGCTATCATTTGATCCCGTTGCGGCTTTGACAACGGCCGTTTCCTTTGCTACCATTTGCTCCCATTAAAAACTGATCGCGTACAAACAACGCCTTATCCAGAGAGGTTGAGGGACCGGCCCTGTGAAACCTCAGCAACCCTTTGTTTACCCAAACAAAGACGGTGCTAATTCCGGCAGAGTGATTTCTGGCAGATGAGGATTGACCAATAAAATTGTGCAAGCCCTTTCTCGTCGTTGGAAAGGGCTTTTTTTATGCGAAGAAGAAGGAGAAACTGAGATGACTTTAGTCGTAAAATTTGGCGGCACTTCCGTTGGCAGTGCCGCCGCCATGCGCGAAACGGCCGATTTAATCCTGCAATCCCAGGCCGACTGGGGGCAGGTTGTGGTGGTCGCTTCGGGCATGGGGTCTAAACCAGTGAAGGTAACAGACTTGTTGTTGCAAGGGGCGCATACGGCGGCAGCGGGTGACACGGAGACGTATTTGACGGTTGCAGAACAACTGCGCCAGATTCATTTTGAGGCGATTGACGGGCTGCTAGAACCGGAGGGGGAACGGCAGCAGGTATTGGCGGAAAACGGCCGTTTTATTGACCGCTTCACCGCCCTCTGCCAGGCCGTTAACGTGCTGGGCGAACTTAGCCCACGGGCACTCGATGCCATCAGCGGCATGGGGGAGCAGATGAGCATCCGCATTTTGGCCGCCTATCTACGCCAAATCGGCCATCCGGCTGAGGCCATTGACGCCACCGAACTGGTAATCACCGACGACCATTTTCAAAACGCCTCCCCCCTGTTTGAACAAACTGAAGCAAAAACAGGGGCTAGAATACGGCCGTTGTTGGCACAGGGTGTTATTCCCATGGTCACCGGCTTTATTGGAGCCACCGCCCATGGCGCCACTACCACGCTGGGGCGCGGTGGTTCCGATTTCAGTGCCGCCATTTTTGGGCAGGTTTTGGCAGCCGACGAAGTGTGGATTTGGACAGACGTGGACGGTGTCATGAGTGCCGATCCCCGCCTTGTCCCCAATGCCCGCTCCATCCCCACCCTTTCTTACCGTGAAGTGTCAGAACTGGCGTTTTACGGTGCCCGCGTGCTGCATCCCAAAACGATGCGCCCCTGTGTGGAAAACGGCATTCCGCTACGAATTAAAAACACCTTTAACCCCAGCCACCCCGGCACGGTCATCGTGCCCGATAGTGCCGCCGAAAACGGTGGCGTTAAAGCCGTGACCGCCATTAAAAACCTAAGCCTGATTACCGTCGAGGGCAAGGGGATGCTGGGCGTGCCCGGTATTGCCGCCCGCACCTTTGGCGCGGTGGCTCGCAGCCAGGTCAGCGTGCTGCTTATCACCCAAGCCTCATCAGAACAATCTATTTGTTTTGCCGCCCCCAGCGATGCCACCAATGCGGTCATCCGCAGTTTGGAAGAAACGTTTGAGGAGGAGCTAAAGGCGCAGGATATTGACAGCATTTGGGCATTGCCCGATGTCTCCATTGTGACGGTGGTGGGCGCGGGAATGCGCGGCACGCCGGGTATTGCCGGCCGGGTCTTTACGGCGCTGGGTCAACACGGGGTCAACATCATCGCCATCGCCCAGGGGTCGTCGGAATGCAGTATTAGCTTGGTAGTGGAAGGGACAGAAACGGGAACGGCCGTTTCCCACATCCACAGCCTGATCACCGCGTAAGAAAAAAGAAAAGAGGTTGGGAGATTGGGAGATTAAGAGATTTACCTTTCAGTCTCCCAATCTCTCAATCTCTCAATCTCCCCTCTCCCACCATTTTCGCAGCAATTCCGCCTCCCGCTCCGGCTTCAATCCCCCACGCCACTGGTAATCAGCCGGGCGTGTGGCTTGCCACGCCAGCGTATCGCGTACCGTTTCCGCCAACGGCCGAAATGTCAGCCCCGCCGCCCATGCTTTGCGACAGTCAAACGTATCAAACCCGGCATATTCGGCCGGCACCCACAGCGGCATCTCCACATATGCGCCCACCTCATTGGCCTGCAAAAACGCATCATCCACCCAGGTAAATGTTGCTTCCGCGCCGCTCACTTCGCGGCACGTCTGCAAAACCTCCCCCATCGTCAGCGTTCTGTCCGGCCCAGTGGCATTGTAAGGGCCAAACAGCCGCGCCTCAGTTGCCCGCACCGTCCAATCCGCCAAATCACGCACATCCACAAACTGCACCGGGTTATTTGGCGCACCCGGTGCTAGCACCTCGCCCCCTCGCGCCACCCGCGTCGGCCAATACGTGAAGCGGTCGCTTAGGTCATATGGCCCAACAATCAGCCCCGCCCGCACGTGTAGCGACCGTTCCGCCCCCATACCTGCCTCCACTGCCTTCTCACACAGCACCTTTAGCGGGCCATATGTTTCCCCTGTAATCTCCTCCACCGTCTCGTCATCAATCGTGCCTAGCGTGCCACCCTCATCAATCCCCACGGTGGTCGTGTCGCTATAAACAGAGAGCGTAGAGATAAAGGTATAATGCGCTACTTTGTCGGCCAAAAAGCGGGCAGAATCACCTACCAAGCGTGGGAAATAGCCACAGGTATCTATCACGGCATCCCAATGGCGACCAGCCAGCACCGCCAATCCTCCATCCCGATCCCCATGAATCTGCTCCAGTTCCCCATACAGCCCCGGATTACTTTGCCCTCGATTAAACAACGTCACCCGGTGCCCCCGCGCCAGCGCCACGTCCACCAACGCTCGCCCCAAAAACCGCGTTCCACCAATGATCAACAGTTCCATTTATCTGTACCTCATGTTTTTAAAGCCTGCGAGGTCTTTAAACTCTCACAGGTTTAGATATATGTCTAATTTTGTAGCACAATTTCCCCAAACTGTGCTACAAATAACAAAATTCCGTCAACGTCTAAAAAACGAGGGTTGGAAACCTCGGCTACAAAGTGTGTTTTATCAACCTTTCCCATAAAGGATAATCATAATGCTACTAAATGTAATACAGGGATCAATTCAGGAAAACAATGCCGACACCATCATTGTCAACTTGTTTGATGATGTCACCACGCCCAGCGGGGCTACTGGTGCCGTTGACCAAGCATTAGGCGGAGCGATTAGCGAGCTAATTGCCCAAGGGGATGTAACGGGTAAACTGGGTGAAGTGGCAGTACTGTATCCACGCGGTGCCATGCCTGCCAAACGGGTACTGGTGGTGGGCATGGGCAAACGCGAGGGATATGATTTGGAGGGAGTGCGAAAAACGGCCGCTTTTGCTATCAAACGCGCCCGCGACCTCAACGCCAAACACGTTGCCACCATCGTTCACGGAGCCGGGATCGCCGGGCTAGATGTGACCGCCGCTGCCCAAGCCGTGGCGGAAGGCACACTGCTCACCCTTTACCAATACGCCGCCCCCAAGCAGGATGAGAAAAAAAGCAGCATTGAACAAGTCACCATCGTTGAATTTGACGGTGACAAGGTAGCCGCGATTGAGCAGGGCGTAGCCGTGGCGCAAGCCATTGTCGCGGGCAGCACCATTGCCCGCGACCTGGTGAATTTGCCGCCTAACGTGGCTGTACCACGCCATTTAGCGGCCGTTGCCCGCCAGATTGCTGCTGATCACGGGCTAGACATTACCGTTGGCGGACGCAAATGGGCTAAAAAGCACAAGATGGGCGCCTTTTTGGCCGTGGCCAAGGGAGCCGGGGAACCACCCAAGTTTATTGTGCTGGAACACAACGGCGACCGCGATGATTTAGATACGGTGGTGCTGGTGGGCAAGGGGATCACTTTTGACACAGGCGGTATTTCCATTAAGCCATCGGCCAACATGGAAGCGATGAAGTCGGACATGGGCGGGGCAGCGGCGGTGCTGGGTGCGATGAAAACGGTGGCAATGCTCAACCTGCCCCTGCGGGTGATTGGCATTACTCCTTCCACAGAAAACATGCCTGATGCGAATGCGTATCGGCCGGCCGACGTGATTACCGCCAGCAACGGCAAAACCATCGAAATCATCAGCACTGATGCCGAAGGGCGGATGGTGCTGGCCGATGCCCTGGTCTATGCCAACCGCTACCAGCCCAGAGCGGTGGTAGATTTGGCAACGCTCACTGGGGCGTGTGTTGTAGCTTTAGGGCAAGGGATGGCAGCGGGGCTATTTAGCAACGATGACACCCTGCGCGACAGATTGGTAGCAGCCGGGACCGCCACCCAAGAGCGCGTTTGGCCGATGCCTATTTGGGACGATTACAAGGAAGCGATTAAAACACCCGTGGCCGACATCAAAAACAGCGGCGGGCGCACGGGCGGTGTATCTACCTCAGCTATGTTCCTCAAAGAGTTCACCAGCTATAACTGGGCACATTTGGACATTGCCGGGATGGCGTTGAGCAGCAAAGACAAAGGATATGTTCCAGCCGGTGGCACAGGCTATGGCGTAAGGCTGTTAGTCGAAATGTTGCGGAATTGGTAGAAAGCGTTTGCTTTGTAGTGAGAGCAGACCTCAAAGGTTTCTGAAAACCTTTGAGGTCTTTTTATATCTGAGCAATTTCGCAAAATTGCCCTACACCTTAAACCGTTTATAATTCCCGAAAATTTCTGTTTATACCTTAGCCTAATCAGGAGTGTCCTATGTCTGTACCTACCCCCCCGTTAACACTTGGCGTTGAAGAAGAGTATCAAATCATTGACCCCGTCTCCCGTGATTTGTACGCTTATGTTTCGGAATTTATGCAGCAAGACCAGCGGCGTGAAAGCAAGCTTGATTTAAAGCCGGAATTTATGCAGTCGCAGGTAGAAATTGGCACATCGGTTTGCCGTGACGTGAGCGAAGTGCGAAAAGAAATTACCCGCCTGCGGCGAGCAGTCTGCGAAATGGCTGAAGAAAACGGGGTTGCCATTGCTGCCGCCTCCACACACCCGTTTGCCAAATGGCAGGAGCAAATCATCACCGAGGGGATACGGTACAAAGAACTGTTGGATGACATGCAGGGCGTGGCGCAGCAACTGCTCATTTTTGGGATGCATGTACATGTCGGCTTTGGTGCAGATGAAGACTCGAAAAATTTGATGATCGAGATCATGAATCAATCGCGTTACTTCATTCCTCACCTGCTGGCACTTTCCACCAGCTCCCCCTTCTGGCACGGGCGCAACACGGGGTTAAAGTCGTACCGCAGCGTGGTGTTTGAAGCGATGCCGCGCACCGGCATTCCCCACTCCTTTACTTCCTGGGCCGAGTACAAAAGTTTTGAGCAACTGCTGGGGCAGGTGGGGGCGTTTGGCAAACAGGACACCAACGCCAAAATTTGGTGGGACATACGACCACACCCCAAATATGATACCTTAGAGTTCCGCATTTCCGATATTTGCACGCGGGTGGAAGAATGTATTTGTTTGGCAGCCTTGTTCCAGGCGATTTGCGCCAAGCTGCTGAAGCTGCGGCGGCAAAATATGGCGTGGCGTAGCTATCGCCATATGCATATTAGCGAAAACAAATGGCGGGCGGTGCGCTATGGCATCAGCGGCGAGCTGATTGATTTTGGCATCCGGAAATCGGTGCCGTTTCGCCAGTTAGCCGAGGAACTGCTGCTGTTTGTGGATGATGTGGTGGATGAGTTAGGCAGCCGGAAAGAGGTAGAGTATGTGAAGACCATTCTGGACAGTGGTACCAGTGCCGACCGGCAGTTGGCAGTGTACCAGGCACATGGCGGGGATGCCAACAATGAGGAAGCGTTGCAGGCCGTAGTTGATCATTTGGTGCAGGAGACAAAGGAAGGGCTGTAGGGTGAAAGGCAAGCTGCGTAATAAAGCGAATGAAATTGGTGCCTTCGCCAGCGAAAACAGTTGTTTGTCTCGTCATGCTGCGCGACTATGCCAACCATAACCGACTCCATGTGGCGAAAACCGAGTGCGGTCAACGAGATGGGACATGGGTTAATCTCCCATCTCCCCTTCAACGTCCTAAACTTACAATTATGTGATTATGCCAACGATCAAACTATCCAACGGTTCACAAGAAAACAGCTTTGATGTTGCCCGGCAGGGGGGCGTGATTAACGTGACCCATGAGGGCAAGACGGTGGCACTGCGGTTGGTGCAGCAGGATGGGGCACTGGCTGTCTTGGCCTACACCGACGACCACGGACACGAGCAGCGGCTGCGGGTGGCGGTGCATCAATCGGGGGACAGGCGGCAGGGGTGGATTAACGGCCGTTATCATACCTACCAACGCCTGCGCCAACGCGCCAGCCACGGTAGCACCAACACCGGCTCACTTTCTGCCACCATCCCCGCCATCGTCCGCGAAGTCCTCGTCCAACCCGGTGACACGGTAGCCACTGGTGACAAACTAATCCTGCTAGAATCCATGAAAATGGTTATCCCTATCCAAGCCTCCCACGACGGCACCGTTGCCCAAATCCACTGCCAGCCCGGTGATGCGGTGCAGCCGGGGGTGGCGTTGTTACAGCTTAATCAAGCGTAAGTGGATATTGGAGATAGGAGATCGCGAACTTTTGGCAATCTCCTATCTCCAATATCCAATCCCCAATATGAACCAACAACGACTTGAAAAATTACAGCAGCAGATGAAAACGGCCGTTATTGACGGCATTGCCCTTGTTCCCGGCCCCAACATGGTCTACTTCAGCCACATCCACTCTCACCTCAGCGAACGGCCGATTGTTCTTTTTCTCCCCGCCAACGCCGCCCCCGCCCTCATCATCCCCGGTTTGGAAGCGATGAAAGGGCGTGCCGCCGGCGTTCCCGACGAGCGCATCTTTGCCTGGAGCGACGAGCAAGGGTATGTGGGGGCGTTCCAGCAGGCCAGCGAGACACTCGGATTGTCCAACTGGCAGCTTGGCGTGGAAGCACTCCACATGCGCGTGCTGGAGCGCGACCTGCTGGCGCAGGTTGCCCCTGGCGTTTGCTTCAGCCACGCCGACCCCCTCATTGCCAACTTGCGGATGATTAAGGACGAGGCAGAAATTGCGGCGATGGAAAAGGCGGTGGCGGTGGCAGAAAAAGCGATGGAACGGCTGCTGCCGCAAATCAAAATCGGCCAAACCGAGAAGCAAATCGCTGCTATGCTGACACAAGAATTGGTCAATGGCGGAGCCGAAACGATGGCCTTTGGCCCCATTATAGCTGCTGGCCCCAACGGTGCTTCCCCCCACGCTGTCCCCACCGACCGTCCCATTCAAGCGGGCGATCTACTGACCATTGATTGGGGCGTGTACGTAGACGGATACCCATCTGACATCACCCGCACCTTTGCCGTGGGCGAAATTGATGCCGAGCTGCGGCGCATTTACAATGCGGTGGCACTGGCAAATGAACAGGGTAAACAGGCGGCCGGCCCCCACGCCAGCGGCCAGGATGTAGATCGGGCGGCGCGGGAGGTGATTGAGGAGGCAGGCTACGGCCAATATTTTATCCACCGCACCGGTCATGGGCTGGGGCTGGAAATCCACGAGCCGCCGGATATGGTGGAAACCAACACCCGCCAGCTACAGCCGGGCAATGTTTTCACCGTCGAACCTGGCATCTATCTCCCCGGTCGCGGCGGTGTTCGCATCGAGGACAACATGGTGGTGACGGCCGACGGTGCCCGTTCTTTGACCAGTTTCCCCCGTGAATTGATCACGGTTGGATAAATACGAGGAGATGACAAAATGTACGCAGAAGTTAACGGCACTAAACTTTATTATCATACTGCCGGAGCGGGACGACCGCTGATGTTGATGCACGGCGGTCTGGGGCTGGACCATACGGGGTTTTTAGACAGCTTTGGGCGGTTGGCAGATCAAGCAGAAGTGATTTACTATGATCATCGGGGAAACGGCCGTTCGCAACGGTACGAAAACCTAGCAGGTGTCACCCACGAAACATGGGTGGCCGATGCCGATGCCCTGCGAGCGCATTTGGGGCATGAAAAGATCATTC
>JAGQGA010000154.1 GCA_020432595.1 Anaerolineales bacterium
GCTCTCATAACCACCATTTGAGCGGGGTTTCTCCTCGAAGACTCGTCGAAATGACATGGCGTTATCTAAAAGCTATTGGTTTTCTCAACCCACGCTTCCAGCGTCCGCAGGGCGGCACCGCTGTCAATGGATTCGCGGGCTTCGGCCAGCCCGGCCTGCATGTCGCCACACTGCACGCTTAGGGTGGCGGCGGCGTTGAGCAGCACAATGTCGCGGCGTGGCCCTTGGTCTTGGCCGCTCAACACGTCACGGGTAATTTGGGCGTTTTCTTCCGGCGTGCCGCCCACAAAATCATCTACGCTGGCGCGAGCAAAGCCAAAATCGGCCGGATCCAGCTCGTAATTTTCCACCCGCCCGTCCGCGTGCAAACGGCTGACGCGGTTCATGCCCGTTGTCGAAAGTTCATCAAGCCCATCGGCCCCATGCACCACATATGCCCCCTGGCTACCCAATTTTGCCAGCACGTTTGCCATGACCTCGGTCAAATCGGGGGCAAAGACACCAATGAGCTGGTAGGGGGCGCCGGCCGGATTCGTCAGCGGTCCCAAAATATTGAAAATGGTGCGCTGGCCGATTTCGCGGCGAGGTGGCCCGGCAAAGCGCATGGCCGGATGGTGGTTGATGGCGTAGAGAAAGCCAAAGTTGGTCTCGCGCACGCATTCGGCCACCTGCTCCGGGGTCAAATTCAGGTTGCCCCCCAGCGCCATCAGCACGTCGGCGGAGCCGGATTTGCTGCTGGCGGCGCGGTTGCCGTGTTTGGCAACCTTCACCCCATACCCCGCCACGACAAAGGCGGCAGTGGTGGAGATGTTGAAGGTGTGTTTGCCATCGCCGCCGGTGCCAACGGTATCTACAATCAACTCGTCACCCTCAACCGGGATTTGCACGGGGATGACGTGGGAGCGCATGGATTTGGCGCTGCCCGCAATTTCGTCCACCGTTTCCCCTTTCATCCGCAGGGCGGTGAGGTAACTGCCAATTTGGGCGGGGGTTGCCTGCCCGGTCATGATAAAGTCCATGGCCGCTTCGGCCTGATCAAATGTTAGATTACGGCCGTTTATGACCTCCGCAATCGCTGCTTTTATCGCCATTCTTTTCCTCTTTTCCAGTAATCGGTATTCGGTATTCGGTAATCAGTACCACGCCTCACCCCTAACCAGTGCCGTTCTTGAATGTCAAGGTTTTGCCGACTTGTATGAACAAAATAAAGCTCTCTTGATGGGTACTCACTATGCAATTCACGGTAACGCTTCATAGTAGCAGCACCATCGCCACAACTTTCAATGACAGCAATACGGCTTAATATGCGTTGGCTTTGAGCATCTGTATATGCTTCCAACGCTTCAATAATAAGCCACTGGTTCGGATAAGTGATACAAATCTCTGCCCATGTCATTTCGTAAACACCTCACTTACATCACCTTACTCACCGTCAACCAATCCCCCTCATTAGCCGCCGCAATCGCTTCAGGTGAACCCAGGACCACCACCACGCCGTTGTCGCGCACCCCATCTAGCACATCAGCCAGGGCGCGGAAGTCGGCGGCGGTGGTAGACAGCACTTCATCGCGGTATTGCTGGCGAATTTCGGGGGTCAGCCCCAGCAGGTGGCGATACAGAGCGCTGCGCCCCTTGGCATCGGGAAGCTGGTGGCTGTCTATGCTGCTAATCGCCCCAATGATGCCCCGCGTCAGTTCCCGTTCGTTGAGGTCGAGTTTGCGGAGAAAAGCGGCCGTTCCGTCATAATTTTTCACCGTTTGCATCAGATTGGGGTCGCGGTAAGAGAGGTAGGCCAACACGCCGGAATGCTGGTTGAAATTGATCATGCCGCCATAGGCCCCACCCTGCACCCGAATCTTTTCCCAAAGCCAGGTGGTGCGGAGGTAGCCGGTGATGACGGAGATGGAGCCGTGCAGTTGGTAGCCGAGTTCGTAAAGATTGGTGCCTTTGGCGACGTAGTTGACCTGGGCGGGCATGGTTAGCCCTTCGTGGTGGCGCGAAAGCGGCGGCGACCAGGCGGGCAGTTCCACGCCGCCGGCCGGAAGTGAGGCGATAAACTGGCTCAACTGTGGCTCAAACTGGCTCCAGCCGTCGGCCTCCACCGTCACGTTGGCAATCATCCGGTTGCGGTTGAGCAAAATAGTGCGGATGCGCTCCAGCTTGGCGACCACGCTCGGCCAATCTTGCTCAATTTCTTGCAGCAGCCCGCGCAGGAAAAAGAGGCCGTCTATGCCGCCGGTTTGCTCGGCGATCCAGCTAATGGTGTCGAATTTGGCGCGTAAACGGCCGTTAACCACCCCATGCCCCCCCGGAATCAACCCCGATTCATGCCCTGCCTTCGCCCGCAGAACAATTTGGCGGAACCGCTCCTGGTTGTCAAAGTTCGTCGTCAGCAAAATCTCGTGCATGATGTCGAGCATCGCCCCCGTTTGCGCCAGCGTCCCCTTGCCGCGCACAAACAGCCACATCACCCCATCCGGGTTGCCCCGCTGCGCCGACTCATAGGTTGAAGCCCACACGCCCCCAGTCTCCCGCCCAATCCGCTGCGACAGTTTGACATAATCCTCTTTGGTCGTCCCCATGCCCGTTAACCCAGAGGTAAACAGGTCAACATAGGGCATCAACTCCAGCGGCAACACCCGCAAATCAAAGCCGAGGTCGAGGTAGACAATGCCGTTGGTAAACAAGTCATGGTAAAGAATCTCTGCCCCGTGGGCTTCGCCAATGACGCTGGGAACCTCTTTGTTCTCCTTGTCGAGGTCGGCCAGCGTCAGCATGGGCAGGGCCGCCAACGCTTCGGGGTCATCGGCTCGCTCTTGCAATTCGCGCAGGGTTTGCGTTTCTGCCATCACCTGGGCAATGTCGTCCTCGTTAAGTCCGTCGCGGACGGTTTGTAGCCGCGCCTTTTCTTCCGCTTCCTGGCGGGCGTTCAAGGCGGCATCGGGTTCCAGCACCACGGTCACGCGGTGGGTGTTGTGCAGCAGGTGGGTGCCGATGAGGTCTTGGAGGTAGGTGGGGTTGGTGGCGAGGTTGTGTTTAACGGCCGTTAAAACCCCCTCATACCGCACCTGCGCCAGCGGATCTTGCCCATAGAGCCACGTCCGCAGCGCCCGAAACATCACATTCAGCCCGCGAGGAAACGACCCCGTGTTGTTCTCACGCAGGGAAAACTCAAAGGTGTTGAGCGCCGCCTCCACCATGTCGGGGTCAATCCCTTCCTCGGCAATCTTGCCCAGCGTCTCCAAAATCAGCGGTGGCACCTTTTCCAGTTCATCCAGTGCCACCCCCTTCATCCCCACGGCAAAGGTGAGCTGCCGCAGCCCGGTGCCTAGCCCCCCACCAGTCAAATCTTCCCCCAGCCGCGAATCCAGCAGCACTTTTCGCAGCGGCGAGCCGTTGGTGCTGACCAGGGCATAAGACAAGATGCTCAGGGCCATGGTCAATTCGGCATCGTCGTTTTCGGGCAGCAGCCAATTGACCTGCACCATCCCTTTTTCCGATTGCTGGCTGCCAGATTCTACGCTAAAGGGGAAGCGGTGTTCTTGGGGGGTGGAAAACGGCCGTTGTAGCCCCACTTCCGCCGCCACCTCCCACGCCGCAAACCCATCCAAATAGGTCGCCAGCAGCCGCAGCCGCTCCTCTTCCGGGTCATCGCCATAAAAATAAATCAGTGCATTCGACGGATGGTAATACGTTTCGTGAAACGTCTTAAACTGTTCATAGGTCAAATCAGGAATCGCCTGCGGGTCGCCGCCAGAATCATGGGCGTAGGCATTGTCGGGAAACAGCGCCGCCTTGCTGTGGCGATAGAGCAAGCTGTCGGGGGAGGAATACGCCCCCTTCATCTCGTTAAACACCACCCCTTTGTAAATCAGCGGCGCGTTGGGGTCATCCAGCTCATAATGCCACCCCTCTTGCTGCAAATGGTGCGGCGTAATCAGCGGGTGGAAAACAGCATCGAGGTACACATCCACCAAATTGTAAAAATCCTGCAAATTGGTGCTGGCAACGGGGTAAACCGTCTTATCAGGGTAAGTAATGGCGTTGAGAAACGTCTTAAACGACCCCTTCACCAATTCCACAAACGGCTCTTTGACCGGGTATTTGTGCGACCCGCCCAGCACGGCATGTTCCATAATGTGGGCGACACCGGTAGAGTCGGCCGGCGGCGTGCGAAAGCTGATGCCAAATGATTTGTTCTCATCATCATTCGCCATCGTCAGCAGTTCCGCCCCTGTCTTAATATGCCGATACACCCGCGCCGTGGAGTTAATCTCCTCAACGGTTTCCTCTCGCAACAATTCAAATCCGTGTAAATTCATCATTTTCCTCTGGCAACCAACCTGCCTTAAAAAGGCAAATAAGCAACTTTGTAGCTATACAGGTCATCCCAAAAAGATAGTCAAAAGGGGTGTCATTCCCGCGAAAGCGGGAATCCATGTCTTCTGGGCAAAGGCTGGATACCCGCCTACGCGGGTATGACACTTGGACAGAGACAAAACATTGCGGGTATCAGTCAGCATGTTTGTTTTCCTTTCAGCCAAGACCTATTTCATAACGGCTATTGTAATGGAAAGAAAAGGCTGTGTCAGTGGGGGTTAGAAACGGCCGTTTATAAAATTCCCCAACATCTCGCGCCCATACTCCGTCAAAATGCTCTCCGGGTGGAACTGCACCCCCACAATCGGATACGCCTTATGCCGCAGCCCCATCACCTCTTCCTCCGCCGTGTATGCCGTCACCTCCAAACAGTCTGGCAGCGGCTCCTGCACAATCAGCGAATGGTAGCGCGTCGCCTGAAACGGCGTAGGCAAACCTGCAAACAGCCCCATGCCGTTGTGGTAAACAGGCGACGTTTTGCCGTGCATCAGGCGCGGGGCGCGAACCACCTTGCCGCCAAACACCTGCCCCATACATTGATGCCCCAAACAAACTCCCAGCACCGGCGTTGTCGGCCCCAGTTCCCGGATCACCTCGTTGGAAATGCCGCCATCATCGGGGTCGCCCGGCCCTGGGCTAATGCAAATGTGGCTAGGGTTCAATGCCCGAATTTCATCCAGCGTCACCTGGTCATTGCGGAACACCTTGATGTCGGCTCCCAATTCACCAAAATATTGCACCAGGTTGTAGGTAAAGGAATCGTAGTTGTCAATAACGATTAACATGGTTAAGAACCTGTATTGCGTATTGCGTATTACGTATTGGCCGTTTGTTAATACGTAATACGCAATACGCTCTAAAATCTTTTCACATCATGCGAATTACTTTCACGAATGCCGGCCGGACTAATTTCCACAAACTCAGCATTCTCTTGCAGTTCTTTAATTGTCCGCGCCCCGCCATAGCTGAGGCCAGAGCGTAGGCCGCCCACCATTTGGTACAGGATTTCGCGGATGTGGCCGCGATAGGGAACAACCGCTTCCACCCCTTCCGGCACCACCTTGTCCCAATCCTCCTGGCTTTCGGCACTCTCATCATCGCCCCGCTCTGCCTCTTTGCGCCCCATTGCCGCCCCCAGCGAAGCCATACCGCGCACCACTTTCACCTTTTGCCCGTCGCGAATGACGGGTGAGCCGGGGGCTTCTTCACACCCAGCAAACAGGCTGCCAATCATCACGCTATCGGCTCCAGCGGCCAACGCCTTCACCATGTCGCCCGATGTTTTGATGCCGCCGTCGGAGATCACGGGAATGTCTATGCCGGCTTGCTGCAGACCGGCGATGGAGTCGAGAACGGCCGTTAATTGCGGCACCCCAAACCCCGTCACAATCCGCGTCGTACAAATCGAACCCGGCCCAATCCCCACCTTAATCGCATCCGCCCCCGCCTCCGCCAAATCACGCGCCCCATCCGCCGAGGCCACATTCCCCGCCACAATCTGCGCCTGCGGGAAGGTGCGCCGCAGCGACTGCACCATGTCAATGCAGTGGTCAGCATGACCGTGGGCAATATCCAGCACTAGCACATCCGCCCCCGCTGCCAGCACCGCCTCCGCCCGCTTCATCTCATTGCTTCCCACACCAATCGCCGCCCCCACCCGCAGCCGCCCCCGCTCATCCTTTGCCGCCTGCGGGTATCGCTGCCGCTTAATCACATCCTGCGCCGTAATCAATCCCCGCAGCGTCCCGTCCGCCGCCAAAATCGGCAGCTTCTCCAGCCGATGCTGGTGCAAAATGGCCCGCGCCTCATCCAGCGTCGTCTCTGGTGTGGCACTCACAATCTTGTCTGGCAGCGTCATGACGCTGCTCACTGATGCCTGCGTATCCATTGCCAGCAAAATATCCCGCTGCGTCACCAGCCCTACCAGCTTGTCACTGCCGTTCGTCACCACCAACCCCCCAATGTCGTGCCGCTCCATGAGCTTTTGCGCTTGGGCAATCGTCGCCTCCTGGTCAATCGCATACGGCCGTTCCACCACAAACCCTTCCGACCGCTTCACCTGCTCAATTTGCCGCGCATGGCGTTCAATCGTCATAAAGCGGTGGATAATGCCAATCCCCCCCACTCGCGCCATCGCCATCGCCATCCCCGCCTCGGTCACAGTGTCCATGTTGGCGCTAATAATCGGAATGCCCAGCTGAATGCTGTTGGTCAACCGCGTTGTCGTCGCCACATCCCCCCGCGACCGTATTGGCGACCGTTTGGGAATGAGCAACACATCATCAAAGGTCAATGCTTTTGTTTGTCGTAGTTTCATCTCTTTACAAAGATTAGAGATTGGAGATTGGAGATTCAACAATCCCTAATCTCCAATCTCCAATCCTCCTCTTATTCTAATGCCACAATCACCACATCATACTCCGCCGCCGCGCTGCTGGCTTCGGAAATGGTGACACTGTATTCTGTCGTTTGGCGGGGCAGCACAAAAACAGCTTCGGCCGAACCTGCCCCACTAAAATTGGCTTCAGCCACTATGCTGCCGTTGCTGCTAAAGGTAATCACCAAATCCGCCTGCTCCACCGGGTCTACAAAGGCAATCACCGGACGGCCGTTTTTCGACACCACCCCATACTCCTTGCTCTCCCCCGCTGCAATCACATCCCGTTCGCCCCCCGCAAAGGCAAACAATCCTGCTTCTCCACTGCCCGTCAACCCCGCCACCGCCACTCGGTGCAGTCCCGTCACCTCCGGCGAAAAAACCAGTAGCTCCGGCAGCCCTGCCCCGTTAAAATTAGCCTCACCTACCGGCGCAACGCTCAAATCATCCCCCTCATACACTTGCAGCACCACATCCAGATACTGGCTGGCCTCGGCAAAAAAGAGCAGCGGCACAAATTGCGTACCGTCAAAGCGAAAGCTAATGATCTCGCCCATGTCGAGCGGAAAGGCAGCCTGTGATCCTGGGGGAAAGGTGTTGGAAACGGCCGTTTCCGTCGGTTCAGTCACAAGAGCAATCGGTGTCGCCGACGGCTCAACCACAATCGTCGGGGCCGCCATCGTCGCCGTCGCCGCCGCTGGCAGCACCACCGCCTCTCCCTCCGTCAACGTCTGCCCCACAAGGCTCTCCTCATCCACCGTCAACACATCATCCGCCGCCGAATCCACATTTCGGCACGCCACTACCAGCAGACAAATCAGGAATAACCAATGTTTCAACACACACTTTCCTGAATGGGAGATTGGGGATTGGGGATTGGAGATTCAAACAATCTCTAATCCCCAATCTCCAATCTCCAATCCACTCTTACTTCGGCAGCACCAACCCCATCATCCGCTTCATCTCTTCAATCTTCGGCATGGACACCGCCGCCGCTTGCTCCGCCCCCACCGCCAGAATTCGGTCTAGCTCGCCTGGGTCGGACATAATCTCATGATACCGCGCCTGAATTGGTTCCAGCGCGGCAATGACCACCTCGGCCACCCGCGTTTTCAAATCGCCATAGCCACGCGCATTGGCAAAATCGGCTTCCACCTCGGCGTTGCTCTTTTCTGTCAACACTTTATAAATGCCGAGCAAATTGTTGACCCCAGCTTTCTCTGGGTCATCAGAAAAGTGAATTTCATTGCCCGAATCCGTCTTGGCTCTCTTAAACGAGCGCAAAATCTCCTTTGGATCATCCAACAGCTTCACCGCATGGCCGCGAATGTGCGCCGAACTCTTCGACATTTTGGAAGTCGGGTCGTCCAGCCCCATCACCCGCGCCCCCACTTCGGGAATCACCGCCTGCGGCACCACAAAAAAGTCGGTCTCATAGCGGCTGTTAAAGCTTTGGGCAATATCCCGCGCCAGCTCCACATGTTGCCGCTGGTCATCACCCACCGGAACTTCATCTGTATCATACAACAAAATGTCCCCCGCCATCAGCACCGGATAATCCAACAGGCCAGTGAAAACGCTTTCCTGCTTGGCCGACTTGTCCTTATACTGCGTCATCCGCTGCAGCCAACCCAGCGGCGTGACGCAGTTTAGCAGCCAACACGCCTCGGCATGGGCCACGACGTGGCTCTGCACAAACAGGGTGCATTTGTCTGGGCTAAGCCCACACGCCAGCAGCAGTGCCGCCAGCGTCCGCGTATTGGCCCGCAGTTCGGCCGGCTCTTGCGGCACCGTCAGGCTGTGCAAATCCACCAGGCAAAAGAAGTTGACCTTCTCATGCTGCCGATCTGCCCAGCCCTTAAACGCTCCCAAATAATTCCCCAGCGTCACCGCGCCGGAGGGTTGTACTCCGCTAAATACTCGTTTCTTGTTGCTCATCTTGCTTAACGGTAATCAGTTGTCAGTAGCCAGTGATCAGTTAAAAAGCCAACTGATTACCGATTACCGATTACTGATTACTCTATAATAAACCCTGTTCCGCCCGATCAACAGCCACAAACAACGCCTTGGCCTTGTTGCCACACTCCAAATACTCGCTCGTCGGGTCGCTGTCGGCCACAATGCCTGCACCCGCCTGCACATGCACCTTGCCATCGGCCACCACCATCGTGCGAATGGCAATGCAGGTGTCCATGTTGCCATCATACCCCACATGGCCGACCACGCCGCCGTACAAACTGCGCCGCTGCCCCTCTAGCTCTTCAATAATTTCCATGGCTCGCACCTTGGGCGCACCGCTCAGGGTTCCTGCGGGAAATGTCGCCCGCAGTAAATCAAACGCATCCATATCGGCCCGCATTTGCCCTTCCACCTGGCTGACGATGTGCATGACGTGGCTGTAGCGCTCAATCACCATCAAATCTTCCACCTGCACCGTGCCATAGTCGCTGACGCGGCCAATATCGTTGCGCCCCAAATCCACTAGCATGACGTGTTCGGCCCGTTCTTTGGGGTCATTCAGCAGTTCCTCGGCCAGCGCATCATCTTCTTCCTTGGTTTTACCGCGCCAGCGAGTGCCAGCAATGGGGCGCACGCTGGCAATGCCATCGGACAGCCGCACATGCATTTCCGGCGATGCCCCCACAATTTGCAAATCAAAGTCGGGGAAGTCAAAGTAAAACATATAGGGCGACGGGTTGAGCATTCTCAGGGCGCGGTAGATAGCAAAGGGGTGGGCATTGGTTTGGCGGCTAAACCGCTGGCTCAACACCACTTGAAAGATGTCGCCGGCCGCAATATATTCCTTGGCCTGTCGCACCATCGCCTCATAGTCGGCCTGGCTCATGTTGCTTGCCAGTTCGCTGCTTTGCCCGTTGCCGCCCCAGCGATATTGGGGAATGGCGGGCAACGGCCG